>JAQSDS010000339.1:0-9735 GCA_029946045.1 Rhodoferax sp. | reverse complement strand
TGAGATTGAGGGCTTGGTCAAAAAGCCTGGCCGCTACGCACTGGAGGATTTGCGTAAACTCAGCGCCCAGGAAGAACGCATTTACCGTTTGCGCTGTGTCGAGGGTTGGTCCATGGTGATACCTTGGGTGGGGTATTCGCTGTCTGAATTGATCAAAAAAGTGGAGCCTTTGGGGGGTGCCAAATATGTCGAGTTTGTCACCCTGGCCGACCCTAAAACCATGCCGGGTGTCGGATCCAGGGTGCTGGACTGGCCTTATGTGGAAGGTTTGCGCATGGACGAGGCCATGCACCCGCTGACCCTGCTGGCGTTTGGCATGTATGGCGAAGTGTTGCCAAAACAAAGTGGCGCCCCGCTGCGCTTGGTGGTGCCGTGGAAATACGGTTTCAAAAGCGGCAAGAGCCTGGTCAAAATCCGTTTCACCGACAAGCAACCTGCCACCGCCTGGAACAAGGCGGCCGCCAGTGAGTACGGCTTCTATTCCAACGTGAATCCGGACGTAGACCACCCGCGCTGGAGCCAGGCCAACGAGCGCCGGATCGGCGAAGACGGCTTGTTTGCCAAGAAGCGCAACACCCTGATGTTCAATGGTTACGAAGCGCAGGTGGGGCAGTTGTATGCCGGAATGGACCTGAAAAAGTACTTTTGATGCCTTCAGGCCAGACCGCTGCTGTCCGCGCTTTTACCGGGTTGGGCCGGCACCGGTTTGCCAAGCCCTTGGTCTTTGTGCTGGCCTTGCTGCCTTTTGTGTATTTGCTTTGGGCTGCGGTGTTTGGTCAGTTGGGTGCCAATCCGGCTGAGGCATTGGTTCGTGCCACGGGCGACTGGACCTTGCGCATGCTGTGCGTGGTGTTGGCTGTGACGCCGCTCAGGGTGCTCACGGCCAGTCCGTCGCTGGCCAGATTTCGACGTATGCTGGGCTTGTTTGTGTATTTCTATGCCTTGTTGCACATGTTGAGCTACAGCGCCTTTGACATGGCGTTTGATCTGGCCGACATCGCCAGGGACATTGTCAAGCGGCCATTTATTCTGGTGGGGTTTGCTGCTTTTGTGTTGCTGACCAGCCTCGCGCTGACCTCGTTCAATCGGGCCATCAAGGCACTGGGTGCCCGCAACTGGCAGCGCTTGCACCGGGCTGTGTATGGGGTCGCTGGTTTGGCGATCTTGCATTTCTTCTGGATGCGTGCGGGCAAAAACGACTTCGCCGAAGTCGCCGTGTACGCTGGTGTGCTGATGGCGCTGCTGGGCTGGCGAGTCTGGCGGTGGCTACACAAAAAGGGCTGAGCTCCTTGCTTGCTGCGCCAGTCGTTCAGCGGCACTGTTGTTAGGTGAGCAAACGTTCCAGCCGCATTTGATCGGAATAACTTTCACGTGCGCGAATCAGATCGGCCTGGCTACCGTCCACCAGTACTTCGGCGGCCCGGTTGCGCGTGTTGTAGTTGCTGGCCATGCTCATGCAGTAGGCGCCGGCAGACAGTACGGCAAGCAGGTCACCCTGCGCCACGCTTACAACCCGGTCGTGGCCAATCCAGTCGCCGCTTTCACAAATCGGGCCGACCACTTCCCAGGTTTCAGCGTTCGTAGCGCGCGGCTTGACCGGCACGATCTGGTGAAAAGCCTGGTACATGGCCGGGCGCGGCAGGTCGTTCATGGCCGCATCGACAATGCAAAAATTCTTCTGCTCGCCTGGTTTGAGATACAGGACTTCCGTGACGCACACGCCTGCATTGCCCACCAGGGATCGGCCGGGTTCGATCATCAGCGCCCGCTCGCCGAAACCCCGGGCATCAAGTTTTTCCAGCAACTTGCGCCATAAGCCCGCTGCTTCTGGCGGAGTTTCACCGTTGTAGTCAATGCCCAGGCCACCACCCATGTCAATATGGTGAAGCGGCACCCCTGCAGCCTCAATGGCCTCCACCAGATCCAGCATGCGGTCCATGGCTTCCAGGTAGGGTGACTCCTGAGTGATTTGCGAGCCAATGTGACAGTCGATACCCAGGACGCTCAAGCCGGGCAAGGCGGCGGCCCGCTGGTAAGTCTGCACCACACGCTCATGTGCAATACCAAACTTGTTGCCTTTCAGTCCGGTGGAAATATAGGGATGTGTCTGCGGGTCGACATTGGGGTTGACGCGAATACTCACTGGCGCTTGCCGACCCAGGCTCAAAGCCACCTCATTGAGCGCCACCAGTTCAGCTTCACTCTCCACATTGAAGCAGCCCACCCCCGCTTTGAGTGCAGCGTGCATCTCAGCCCGGGTTTTGCCTACCCCTGAAAAAATGATGCGACTGGCAAGGCCACCTGCGGCCAGGACGCGTTGCATTTCACCTTGCGACACCACGTCAAATCCGCATCCTGCCTTGGCAAACAGTTGAATGACCGCCAGGGTCGAATTAGCCTTCATGGCGTAGCAAATCTGCACTTGCCGCCCGGCAAATCCTTGTTGGTAGGTTGCGAGCGCTGCCAGCATCGAGGCCCTGGAGTAAACAAACAAAGGGGTACCGTACTGTTGCGCCAAAGTACTTAACGCGGTCTTTTCGACAAAAAGTTCGTCGCCAACATAGGCGATGTGGGGGTGGCCTGGTAAACGGTCGGATTGCATGGGCGTTAGGGTGCTGATGTGACGGTTGCGGGTTGCGGGGCAACTGAAAAAGTTGAACTGCCGGTGGTGCTGGTTGGGAACTTGCCGACGCTGGGTGGTACGCTCTTTGGAACGGTGGCGGGATCTGTCGTGCCGGTTGGAGGTAAATAAAGCGGGCCCTGCTGACCGCAGGCCGCCAAAGCTACCGCACTTGCACCAAGGGCAATGGTGCGCACTAGAATTTGAGGAATTAACAGCATGGTGAAATTGTAATGACTGACTCCGAATTCATGGATCGCGCCGAGCGTGTGCTCAAGGCCGTCGAGGCGAGTTGCGACCGCATCAACGACGAAACCGCTGCCGATATCGACAACCAGCGCACGGGCGGCATGATTACCTTGGCCTTCGACAACCGCAGTCAGATCGTCATTAATTTGCAAAAACCATTGCATGAGATCTGGTTGGCAGCCAAAGGGGGTGGTTTTCACTACCAATTTGATGGCGCGCAATGGTCAGATACCAAAGGCCAGGGCGAGTTTTTTGCTTGCTTGTCGCGCTATGCAACGGAGCAGGCAGGTCAGCCGCTCACCTTCATACCTTGACACAGACGATACGGTTGGACCAGCGCGTGGCGGCTTTGGTTATCTGAACAAGTCCAGGATTTTACGTTTCTCATCGGCTGCTGGCATCTGAATGACCTGTGGCTGCGCTGGATTTGCGCTATTGGTCAAGCCCAAACTGGTGACGCCCGCCCGCCCCGCATACTCGTCATAAAACCACTCACCATTGAGATTGACCACGCCTTCAGGCACGGTCGGTTCCATGACGGGTCTATTCTTCAAGGCTTGCGCCATGAACTCAATCCAGATCGGCAGACTCAAGCCGCCGCCGGTCTCACGTGAACCTAGTTTTCTTGGTGTGTCGTAACCAATCCAGGTGACGGCCATCAAGGTCGGTTGGTAACCTGCAAACCAGGCATCCAGTGAGTCATTGGTGGTTCCTGTTTTGCCATACAGGTCGGGGCGTTTGAGCGCAGCTTGTGCGGACGCGGCGGTTCCTGAGCGGGTGACTTCCTGAAGCAGGCTGCCCATGACGAAAGCGTTACGGGCATCGATGACGCGCATGGACTCGTCCAGAGCAGGTGCTTGGATCTGGGTGAGCACTTTTCCTCTTTGATCGGTGACGCGGCTAATCAGCCATGGATTCACGCGGTAGCCACCATTGGCAAAGACCGCATAGGCGCTGGCCATTTGCATCGGTGTCACCGAACCTGCTCCCAATGCCATGGTCAGATAGGCTGGGTGCTTCTCCGCATCAAAGCCAAAGCGGGTAGCCCAGTCTTGGGCGTTTTGAGCACCTACAGCTTCCAGAATACGAATCGAGACCATGTTTTTTGATTTTGCCAATCCACGGCGCATGGTCATGGGGCCTTCAAACTTGCCATCGTAGTTCTTGGGTTCCCAGGGCTGACCACCTGTGACACCGGCATCAAAAAACAAAGGGCTGTCGTTAATGATTGTGGCGGGCGTGATGCCATGCTCCAGCGCAGCCGAGTAGATAAACGGCTTGAAACTGGAACCCGGTTGGCGCCAGGCCTGTGTGACATGGTTGAACTTGTTTTTCTCAAAATCAAAACCGCCTACCATCGCCTTGATTGAACCATCGTGCGGGTCCAGGGCCACAAAGGCGCCTTCCACCTCGGGCAACTGGGTCACGCTCCAGGTCTTTTTGGGTGTTTGCACGACGCGGATCACGGCTCCTCGGCGAATTTTGAGGTTGGCGGCTGCCTTATCGGACAAGCCAGACTCGACCGCTTTGAGTCCTTCCCCTGTGACTTCAATTATTTCGCCGTTTTGCCGGATGCCCTGAATTTTCTTGGGCGAGGCCTCCAGAACGACGATAGACATCAGGTCGCCATTGTCTGGGTGTTCTTGCAGGACCTCGTCAATCACGTCGTCCATCGCTTGCTGGTCGGTGGGCAGGCTGACAAATTTTTCGGGCCCACGGTAAAACTGGCGGAGCTCGTAGGTCATGATGCCGCGGCGCAAAGCCTTGTAGGCAGTGTCCTGTTGTTCGGCATTCAGCGTGGTGTATACGTTCAAGCCGCGGGTGTAAGTGGCATCACCATATTGCGCAAACATCAGTTGACGCACTGTCTCTGCCACAAATTCGGCATGAATGCTGGCGTTGTCAGAGCTCGATTTGACTGCCAGCGGCTCAAGTTTGGCAGCATCGGCCTGTGTTGACGTGATAAAGCCGTTTTCCAGCATCCGTTCGATGATGTAAAGCTGCCGCGATCTGGCTCGTTTGGGATTTTTGATGGGGTTATACGCAGAGGGCGCCTTGGGCAAGCCTGCCAACATGGCTGCCTCAGCTATGGTGATCTGTTGCAGTGGTTTGCCAAAATAGGCCTCTGAAGCGGCAGCAAAACCATAAGCTCGGTTGCCCAGAAAAATCTGGTTCATGTAGATTTCAAGAATCTGGTCTTTGCTTAGCAAGTGTTCCAGTTTGAATGTCAGCAAAATTTCGTAAATTTTTCGGGTGTATGTCTTTTCGGACGTCAGGTACACATTGCGAGCCAATTGCATCGTGATCGTTGATGCACCCTGACTTTTGATACGTCCCAGGTTGGCCAGCGCGGCACGCAAAATACCCTTGTAGTCGACGCCGCCGTGCTCGTAAAAGCGCGCATCTTCGATTGCCAAAACGGCATCTTTCATGACCTTCGGAATGTCTTTGATGGGTGTGAGGTGGCGCCGCTCCTCCCCAAATTCCCCGATCAGCGTGCCTTCAGACGAAAAAACCCGCAAAGGTAGCTTGGGACGATAGTCCGACAAGTCTGAAATATCGGGCAAATTAGGAAAAGCGACCGCCATGGCCATGCCGATCAAAAGCACCAGTGTTGCAACACCTGCACACAACAGGCCGCAAGCCCAAAGCACCAGCTTGATCGCCCAGTGAGGTGTTTTTTTTGTGGATTTTTCGGCAGCAGACACTTGCTTGGGCACGTTGTTGGAGGGATGAATGGCCATAAAAAAAGGGGTGGTGGATCCGGTCCATTATAAAAATCAGGGCAGATGCCGCACCAAGGTTAGCATCGCGAACATGTGACCAAGGGTTAATTTGTAACTTCTGTTCGAAATTAGTAAGCTGTCGTGCTGATTTTTAAGGGTTTAGCGTCTATATTCGGCAACATTCGTCTTTGTTAAAAAACGGAATTTTGTTTACGGCACTTAGAGCTTGCTGATAGTATTGACGTAACTTCTTAAGTGTTGCAAAGATTTTTTATCTTGTTCAGGGGATTGTGTTGATTTCTTTGAGATCATTGTTTAACCACCAACTTGCACCCATGCTGGGGCTGGACGTCAGTGCATCCAGCGTAAAGCTTGTTGAGTTGGGACAAGATAAGGCAGGCAATCTGACGCTGGAAAGCTGTGCCATTGTGCCTCTTGAACGTGGCTGGATCAATGACGGCAACATTGAAAAATTCGATGAAGTTGCCGATGTGCTCAAACGCCTGATCAAGAAGAGTGGCACCAAGACCAAAAATGTTGCCATGGCCTTGCCTCCGTCGGCAGTGATCACGAAAAAGATCGTGCTTCCGGGTGGCATGACAGATCACGACCTGGAAATGCAGGTCGAATCCGAGGCGAACCAGTACATCCCTTTTCCTTTGGACGAAGTCAGTCTCGACTTCTGTATTCTGGGGCCAAGTGCTGGCGCCAGTGGTGATGTAGATGTTCTGATTGCCGCATCTCGACGCGAAAAAGTTCAGGACTTACAAGGACTAGCCGAAGCCGCCGGGCTCAAGCCCGTGATTGTGGATGTGAAGTCTTATGCTTCACGTCTGGCTGCCAGTCGGCTGATTTCCGGTATGCCAGATCACTCTAAAGACCGAATCGTGGCTTTGTTTGAAGTCGGTTCGTTAACCACCAGCATGCAGGTGATTCGCAACGATGAAGTTTTGTACGATCGAGATCAGGCCTTTGGTGGGGCGCAACTGACGCAATTGATTGTGCGTCAATATGGTTTTTCTCCGGAAGAGGCAGAGATCAAAAAGTGCAGCGGTGACTTGCCTGAAGATTTCAACTCGGTCGTATTGCAGCCATTCATTGAGAGCCTGGTCCAGGAGATTGGACGGGCGTTGCAGTTTTTTTTCACCAGCACCTCGCACAACAAAGTAGACCTGGTCATGCTGGCGGGTGGTTCGGCAGGTTTGTCTGGACTGACGGCCCTTGTCACCAAGCAGTCCAGCTTCCCCTGTGTGGTCGCCAATCCGTTTAATGGTATGCGCATTGCAGAGGGTGTTGGTCAGAAAAAAATGCTGCTTGAGGCGCCGTCCTACCTCACTGCCTGCGGCTTGGCTTTGCGGAGGTTTCTGTAGTGATTTTGATTAACCTGCTCCCGCATCGGGAAATTGCCCGTAAGCGCCGAAAAGAACTGTTCAATGTGAGTCTTGGCTTATCTGTCTTTATAGGCGGAATCTTGGCCGGTTTGATTTTTCTTTGGTTTGAGGCGCAAATTTCAACGCAGCAAGATAAAAACCGGATGCTACAAACCGAGATCACCAAGTTTGACGTTCAAATCAAGGAAATCGCCGGTTTGGAGGGCGAAATTGCAGCTCTGCTGGCCCGCCAGCAGGCGGTAGAAAATTTGCAGGCTGACCGCAACATGCCGGTTTACTTATTGACCGAACTTGTTAAACAGTTACCCGAAGGTGTCTATATTTCTTCACTGCGGCAAGAGGGTCCTAACGTGGCCTTGCAGGGTGTTGCCCAGTCGAACGAACGTGTCTCGGAATTGCTGCGCAATCTGGCTAACAACTCTCCTTGGTTTGCCCGCCCAGAATTGGTCGAAATTGTGGCTGGTTCGGTCAATTTAACCCAGCGCGATGTGCGTCGTGTGTCGAATTTTCAGATCAGGGTCAAGCTGGTTCGTGCTAACGAAGCAGAAAAGAAGCCCGCTCAAAAATCTTCAGCAGCCGCGTCTGCTGGGGTGGTCGGGTGAAAGGTGGGCATGATGGCCAAGCAATTTAAAATCAATATCAATTTCCGGGAAAAACTGGAGGCGGTTGTTTCCCAGTTTCGGTACCTGGATAGCAAAGATCCATCGAGCTGGCCGGTATGGCCCCGTTGGTTGGTGTTTTTTGGTTTGGCTGCTGCTTGTGTGACCGCCCTGTGGTTTGTTTGGCTCACCGATATTGAAGCCGAATTAACGCAGGCGCAAGCCACCGAGCTCAAGTTGCGTGACGAGTACAAGATCAAGTTGGCCAAGGCTGTCAACTTGGAAGCGCTCAAAAAGCAACGGGAACAAGTGCAGCAATATGTCACGCAGCTTGAGAAACAACTGCCCAGCAAGGCCGAGATGGACGCCTTGCTGTCTGATATCAACCAGGCTGGCTTGGGTCGGAGTCTGCAATTCGAATTATTCAGGCCGGGTCAGGTAGTCATCAACGATTACTATGCCGAGCTGCCCATCGCGCTCAAAATTACAGGGCGCTACCATGACATGGGCGCTTTTGCATCTGATATCGCCAATTTGTCGCGCATTGTCACCCTCAACAATCTGGTTGTTACCTCCGTCAAAGAGGGCGCGCTGACCCTGGACGCTACCGCCAAAACCTTCCGCTATCTGGATAGCGCTGAGGTTGATGCGCAGCGTAAAGCGACGACCAAGCCGGCCAAAAAATCATGATGACCTTGAGATCTGCTGTTTTATTGTGTGTTGCAGGTGCCTTGACTGCTTGTGGATCATCTTCAGGCGACGAACTGAGTCAATGGATGGCTGCTCAAAAGGCGCAAGCGCAACCCAAGATCAAGCCCATTGCCGAACCCAAGCAATTCAAGCCTGAAAGCTATACGGTTGCTAATGAGGCTGATCCATTCAGCAAGCTCAAGCTCACCCAGGCTCTGGGCAAGGACGCCATTCAGGCGGCTTCGAACGGTGCCCTGATTGCCCCAGAATTGAAGCGTCGCAAGGAGCCCCTCGAGGACTTCCCGCTGGACAGCATGACCCTGGTTGGCAGCATGGTTCAGAATCAAAAGCCGGTTGGCTTGGTGAAGGTCGGGCCTTTGCTGTATCAGGTTCGTCCTGGCGACTATATGGGTCAAAACTATGGTCGAGTTATCAAAATTGTTGAAAATGAAGTCACTTTGCGTGAAATTGTGCAGGATGCAGTCGGTGAGTGGATTGAGCGCCCAGCCAGTCTGCTGCTGCAAGAGAGGTCAAAATGAAAAATAAGCATGTTGGTTCGGGTGCACGCTTTTGGCATCAACTCGGTCTAGGTTTGGGTCTGCTGCTGACAGCGGCCTTGGCGCAGGCCCAGGTGGCAATCGAATCGGTGTCGGGGTCGATGCAAAGTGGGGTCGAAGTCGTCAAAATCGATTTGAGTGAAGCACTCGCTGTGCTGCCCGCAGGTTTTTCGATTCAGTCGCCGGCACGTATCGCGCTGGATTTTCCTGATGTGGTCAGTGCTATTGGACGCTCGACGATTGAAGTCAATCAAGGCAATTTGAGATCTGTCAGCGTGGTACAGGCGGGTAGCCGCAGCCGGGTGGTGATCAATCTCAAGCAGTCGACGACCTATACAACCCAATGGCAGGGCAAGTCGCTGTTGGTCGTGTTGGGTGCCGTAGCGGGTTCGGCTCCAGCGCCAACCGCGCAAGTATTTTCTGAGACTCAGGCTCGTGGTGTTTTGCCAATGCGAGATGTTGATTTCAGGCGTGGTGATGAAGGTTCTGGTCGGGTGGTCGTGTCTTTGCCTAACAGCCAGGTGGGTGTGGACATCCGTCAGCAAGGTCAAATGCTCGTGGTTGATTTCATGAAAACATCCTTGCCAGAAGGCTTGCGCCGCCGCCTGGATGTGAATGACTTCGGTACCCCTGTCAAAACAATCACCACGACCCAATTGGGTGACCGGGTGCGCATGGTCATCGAGCCGCAAGGCTTGTGGGCACACAGTGCTTACCAGACTGATGAGCAATTTGTCATTGAGATCAAGCCCGTTAAAGAAGACAGTTCCAAGCTCACGAAAGGACCGGGCTTTAGTGGAGAAAAGTTGTCGCTGAACTTTCAGAGCATTGATGTGCGCTCGCTGCTGCAAGTCATTGCAGACTTCACTAATTTCAACGTCATCACCTCAGACTCTGTCACAG
>JAQSDS010000338.1 GCA_029946045.1 Rhodoferax sp. | reverse complement strand
GGACCACCTCGCGTGGATACACCGATGTTTGACTGACCGTGCCCCGGAACATTTCGACGTAATCGATGACCCGGTTCTGCGAATCCAGGTGCACCACCGCGAACACCTCGTGCTCCAATCCGCTCAGACGCACCCGCAGGTAATCCCGTACCGCCTGCGGTGAACCCAGGACGTCACTGCCGCGTACCTGTTGTTTCACCTGTCGAATCACCTGTCAAAGCCATAACTTGCGCCCTGTCGGTACTGACATCATGCACAGCATCAGCGCAGAAATCGACGCCATTCTTCGAGAAGAAATCGAACACGCCCAAAAAGACGACCCCGCTCTGATCGTCCGGTCTGCTTTTGAGGTCATTGAAGATTTCTTGCGCCAGGGCATGTCGCTGGAACGAATCGCCGCTGCCCTTCAAAAGCATGGCATCAAAGTCACCAAAGGCCACCTGGTCCGTCACCTTGGCATGGTTCGGAATGAGCGCGGACTCACACCCATCAAACGGGGAAGAAAGCCCAAATTTTCAGGGGCATCAAGTCCGACAAGCCAGAAACATACTGAAACCCAACAAATCCCCGTCAGTCAAACCGCATTTCCCGACGAGATCACCAAGCTTAAATTCATCGAAGTCAAGGGTGAAATGCTGGACGTCACCAAGATGCATATCGATGACTACCTGACCGTCTCCAAAACTATCCCTGACAACACAAAAATTCCCGATGGCATGTTCGAAATCATTGCCGCAGAAAACAGGATACGAGGCATGTACGAACGTGCCTTGTTTCAATATGACGAAGCCATCGCCAAATGGAAATCAACCCAATAGTCATCTGACTTGAATTCAAATCAACCAAAGGTAATCATGATCAAATCCTATTTTGTGGACGGCGACAAAGGCGGTGTGGGCAAAAGCTTTGCCTCCCGCTGCCTGGTGGACAGCTTCATCAACCATGAAGTCTCGGGTATGCCAAAAATTGACAAACTGATTGTCATTGACGCGGACCCCATGAACCCCGATGTCGTGTGCGAAAACGGCTATCAGAATGAGACCGTCAACGACATTCACCTCATTGGCCTGCAACGTCCCATCAAGTCCGAGGATGACTGGCTGAATCTGATCAACGAACTGTCCGAGACCCAAATCAATGAAACCGACGACATCCGTCTGGTTTTTTCACTGCCGTCTGCAGCAGGCTTGTACATCACGGAATCGGTCTTGAGCTTGATGGCATTGATGAATCCGTTGCCGATCTGGGTGATGGGCATTAATGCATCCAGCACAAATCAGCTGGAGTCACGGGTCGGCAAGAGCCCCATGTTTTACCAACAGGGCGTGATCCTGATCAACATGAAGCACGGGGCCGGTAAATCTTTCGAATTCTGGGACAAATCCAGAATCAGGAAGACCCTGTTATCGGGTGAAGACTATGTATGGACCGAACTGGAGCTACCGGCCATGATGCCGCGCGCGGCTGAATTGATCGGCTCCATGCCCTTGCACACGGTGATTGACAAGGGCACGGTGCTGGGATCCGGTGTGGCCATCGGCACGCGGACGGTTGCCCAGACCTACCGTGGCATTGTTGGCCGCAAACTGGCGGCCCTGGAGACGTCGCTATGAGTGACATTGATGCTGACGATCAGCGCATCAGGAACCAGATTTCCGGGGTCGTCGCTGCCCACGTCCCTGTGCCAACGCGCCGTCCGGGCACTCTGATCGATGAATTGACGGCCCGGCTCGCGCCATCAGGCCTGCCATCGGATGTTCAACACATCGTGGATGTGGCGGTCCGCTCAGGGATGGGTGAAAGTGATCCCAACTGGATCTGGCTTTTGCCGGTGTTGCTCCGGCAGGTGCCCGCTGCCGCCATGCGTATCGAATTTGAAGCCCTGTCTGGCGCCTTGGTCAAAGGCGCACCAGGTCAGGCCAACGGTGCTGGCCACGATGAAGACAACCTTGACGCCATGGTGTCCATGATGACCGCCATGCGTACAGAGCTTCAAAAGTTCCCGCGCCGGATTGGCGAGACTTTGAAACCTGCTGTCGCCGAAGCCGTGGTTGACGCCTTGGAGTCTGCACCCGGCCGGGTCAAAGTTGAACTGGATGATTCCAGACTGCTGGCTGCAGCCCGTGAGGCTTTCGTGACACATTACGTCTTGACGGCCATCGGATTTGGTGCGTTTTCAACGGTGGCGGCTTTCATCCTCGGCACCAGATTTGGGTGACCGCTCACCATGCTTGAACTCTTGATGATGTGTGCCCCAGCAGTCGAGCCGGTCACCATGGCTGCGGTGGTGAAACAGGAATCAGGTGGCCAGCCTTGGGTGGTCAACAACAACACGACCAGGAAATCAGTGACTTTTGCGTCAAAAGCTGCGGCCGTGGCCGCTGCTGTGGCGGCCATCAAACGTGGCGAAAGTGTCGATATGGGTTTGGCGCAAATCAACAGCAAGAATCTGCCTGCGCTGGGTCTCTCGGTAAATCAGGTGTTTGACCCCTGCACCAACATCGCAGCTGGGGCAGCCATACTGGCTGCGGGCTACAAAAAAGCGGGCTCGCTGGGTGGCGCCTTGAGCACGTACAACACTGGCCGGTCTGATTCAAAAGTCGGGGCTGCCTATGCCCAGAAAGTGTTTGGCCAGGCCGGGGTGAAGGTGCCAGATGTCAAGGTACCCGGCATACCCGGTGGCCAGTTGGCAAAGCTTCCTGATGTCTCTTCACCCACCGCCAACCCGAACGCCTTGCCACCGGTGCGCCTGGCAGTCACACCGTCGCCGTTTGCGGCTGACCTTTCGCCCCTGAACGAACCCTTGAGGGCAGCTTTGCAGCCCGCGCATTGGCGCTGATTC
>JAQSDS010000337.1 GCA_029946045.1 Rhodoferax sp. | reverse complement strand
CGAGGCTATAGGCGGCATGCAAAAGTGGGTGATCCCGTGTAACTGGAAGTTCGCCGCCGAGCAGTTTTGCAGTGACATGTACCACGCCGGGACGATGTCACACCTGTCCGCGATTCTGGCGGGCATGCCGCCAGAAATGGATTTGTCGAATGCTCAGATGCCGACCAAGGGGAATCAGTTTCGGGCCCAGTGGGGCGGGCATGGCTCGGGGTGGTTTGTTAACGAGCCGGGTATGCTTACTGCCACGATGGGTCCCAAGGTCACCCAGTACTGGACCGAGGGTCCGGCCGCTGAACTTGCAGAAAAGCGTGTGGGTCAAACCATGCCGGTTCGAAGCATGTTTGGCCAGCACATGAGCATCTTCCCAAACTGTTCGTTCTTGCCCGCCATCAATACCATCCGCACTTGGCACCCGCGCGGCCCCAATGAAATCGAGGTGTGGGCGTTCACCCTGGTCGATGTCGATGCACCCGCAGAGATCAAGGAAGAATATCGTCGGCAAAGTATTCGCACCTTTTCCGCTGGGGGGGTGTTCGAGCAGGACGACGGAGAGAATTGGGTAGAAATCCAAAAAGTGCTGCGCGGCTATAAGGCTAAGAGCCAGCCGCTCAATGCCCAGATGGGCCTGGGTCGGTCGAAGACCGGCCATCCTGATTTCCCCGGGAAGATTGGCTATGTCTACTCCGAAGAGGCGGCGCGGGGTATGTACCACCACTGGACCCGCATGATGTCGGAGCCAAGCTGGGCCACGCTAAAACCCTGATAGGGACGCAATCGTTGAATCTTTCAATCGGATAAAAGCTTCATCAGGGAACCGGACGTCCGGGTGCAGACAACGCGCCGGTGTTCAGGCCCCTGATATTCACTTGGAGATAAACAGTCATGACAATCCCATGCACCAATTTGTTAAAAGCATTCGAATGGCCAAGCAAAGCCGTTGGCCTTGAGTTGCAGAACGAGATCGAGCAGTTTTACTACCGCGAAGCGCAGTTGCTTGACCACCGGGCCTACGAGGCCTGGTTCGCACTACTGGAAAAAGACATCCGCTACTTCATGCCGCTGCGCACCAACCGCACGATCCGGGAGGGCGAACTCGAGTATTCCGGCGACCAAGATTTCGCTCATTTCGACGAAACCTATCAAACCATGTACGGGCGCATCCGCAAGGTGACCTCGGAGCTGGGCTGGGCGGAAAATCCGCCTTCCCGCACACGCCACATGGTCTCAAATATCATGGTTCGGGAGGCGGCTGAGCCCAACACCTTCGAAGTAAGTTCGGTCTTCAACCTGTACCGCAATCGTCATGAGCGCCAGGTCGACATCTTCGCGGGCGAGCGCCGGGACGTCCTGCGGCGTGCCGACAACGGCCTGGGTTTCAAGATCGCCAAGCGCACCATCCTGCTCGACCAGAGCACGCTGCTGGCGAACAACCTGAGTATGTTCTTCTGAGCAAGTAGCCTGAGACCACCTGAACCGAGGACGCTGCCATTGACGCAAGTTCGAACATTTTTGATCGCCGTAGATGCTTTTTACCTGGCCAACCTCATCGGCACGCTTCCTTTCAGCATCTTGGGTTTGTTCGGCACGATGCACCCAGGCGTCGACCTGCACGCCGTCTAACCGATCTTCACCTTGCTGCAAGATGCCTGGGCTGTTATCGGTCTTCAGTTGGGTTCCATCGGGGCCGTCACCTTGTGGGGCGCACGCAACCTGGGTCGCATGGGGCTGCTATTCCGATTGTCATTGCAACGGAAGTAGTCGATGGCCTCTGGAATTTTTACAGCATCGTGTTGAGTTACGAAGCCTTGTGGTTTGGACTTGTCACGCTGGCTATCCATGTGATGTGGATTGGTTGGGGCCTGCGCACCTGGCGTGCCGTGGCGTCGAATCGCTGAGGGTGGATTGAACCCACTCATCAACTCCCAATCAATGCCCGGCCAGATGTGTGCTTGCCGTTAACTGTTCGCCCAAGGCGGTTTGAGTTTTTGAACCAATTCCAGGAAACGATATGAAATTTACCCGAGTTTGTGACCGAAGCGACGTGCCTCAAGGTGAAGCACTGAAGGTCGAAAGTGGCGGCACCTCAGTCGCGATTTTTAATGTGGATGGCGAACTGTTCGCAACGCAGGACCGCTGCACCCATGGCAACTGGTCCCTGTCTGAGGGCGGCTATCTCGATGGCGACGTCGTGGAATGCTCGCTGCACATGGGCAAGTTTTGTGTTCGCACGGGCAAGATCAAATCGCCACCCCCGTGTGAGCCGCTGAAAATATTTCCGATTCGTATCGAGGGCAATGACGTGTTTGTCGACTTCGATGCTGGGCATCTGGCGCCATGATTAAAACCATCGTCATCATAGGCGCCGGTCTGATCGGGGCGATAGCTGCGCGCTCACTTCGCGCCCAGGGTTATGCAGGACGCATTCACCTGATTGGGGACGAGTCGCAGCAGGCCTATGACCGGACCACCCTGTCCAAGGCGGTGCTGACGGGCGAAGAGGCAGAACCACCCGCGATCATGGATGCGTCCTGGTACGCATCGGCCAATGTGGAGGTCCAGCTCGGGCGGCGGGTGAGCGGCCTGGACGTGGCCAGCCGCCAGGTCCGTTTCCAATCGGGCACCCCGCTCTCCTACGACCGCTTGCTGCTGGCCACTGGCGCGCGCGCCCGGCGCGTGGCGATTGCGGGTTGCGACCTGGCCGGCATCCATACCTTGCGTGACCGCGTCGACAGCCTGGCGCTGCGGCAGGCGCTGCAACCGGGCCAGTCGCTGGTCATCGTCGGCGGCGGCCTGATCGGTTGCGAGGTGGCGACCACTGCCCGCAAGGCCGGCGTCAAGGTCACGATTCTGGAAGCCG
>JAQSDS010000336.1 GCA_029946045.1 Rhodoferax sp. | reverse complement strand
ATCAGGCTCAGGCTGGCCACCCGCTGCGGCTGCGACAAGGCGATTTGCGCGGCAATGGCACCCCCGACCGAATGCCCCACCAGGTGCGCCTGCGGTACCTCAAGCACCGCCATGAATCGGCCCACAAAGTCGGCCAGGGCCTTCAGGCTGGTGCCGGGCAACTGGACAGCCGACTGGCCGTGGCCGGGCAGGTCGAGTGCGATCACCGGGTGTTTTTCGCCAAGGGCGTCAATGTTGAACAACCAGTTGTCCAGATCACCGCCAAAACCATGGATGAACAGCACCGGCGTGCCGGTGGCCGCACCCCGACGGGCATAGCGGATGCGCAGGCCGTCGACGTCGGCGTACTGGTAGGCCGGACCGGCCTGCGCGTCGTCGTCGGCATCGGCACTGGGTGTGACAAAAGCGGCAATGTAGGCGTCGATGTCGGCCTCGCTGACGTCCTCATCGGCCAGCACGCCGAGCAGCGCCTTCACCGGCAATACCTCACCTTCGGTGGCCACTTTGCGGCGCAGCAGGCCAGCGTCGGGCGCTTCGACCGCGTTGGCAATCTTGTCGGTCTCCACGTCCAGAATCGGCATGCCCACGGTGATCTGGGTGCCAACGTCTACCAGCCAGGCATTGACGGTGCCTTCCTTCATCGACAAGCCCCACTTGGGCATGATGAGCGGCGTGATGGCAGCCATCAATGTTGCCCTCCCTTGAGGGTGCGGCGTACTGCGTCAGCCACCTGCGCGGCCGAGGGGATGTACAGGTCTTCGAGCGTGGGTGAAAACGGCACGGGTACATGCGGCGGCGACACCTGCTCGATTTGTGCTTTGAGAGCGCCAAAGGCGTGCATGCAGACCTGGGCCGCAATGTCGGTGCCGATGTTGCAGCGCGGGCTGGCTTCATCGACACAGACCAGGCGACCGGTCTTGGTGACACTGTCGAGCACGGTGTCGAGGTCCAGTGGCGACAGCGTGCGCAGGTCGACAATTTCCACCTCGATACCTTCCTTGGCCAGCGTGGCCGCGGCGTCGAGTGCGCGGTGCACCATCAGCCCGTAGGTGACGATGGAGCAGTGTTTGCCTTCGCGCACCACGTTGGCCTCGCCCAGCGGGATGGCGTAGGAACCTTCAGGCACTTCGCCCTCCATGGCGTAGAGGTTCTTGTGCTCGCAAAAAATCACTGGGTCGTTGTCGCGGATCGACTGGATCAGCAGACCTTTGGTGTCATAGGGTGTGCTCGGGCACACCACTTTCAGGCCCGGAATGTGGGTGAACAGCGGTGTCAGCATCTGGCTGTGCTGGGCCGCGGCACGGAAACCGGCCCCGACCATGGCGCGGATCACCACCGGGGTTTCGGCCTTGCCGCCAAACATGTAACGAAACTTGGCCGCCTGGTTGAAGATCTGGTCAAAACACACACCCATGAAGTCGATGAACATCAACTCGGCAATCGGGCGCATGCCGCAGGCCGCCGCGCCAATGGCCGCACCCACATAGGCGCTTTCGGACAGCGGCGTGTCGAGCAGGCGGTCGCCATGTTTGGCGTACAAACCCTTGGTGACACCGAGCACACCGCCCCAGGCGTCTTCTTCGCCGTCGCAGCCAGCGCCGCCCACAATGTCTTCGCCCATCATGATCACGCTGGGGTCGCGCGACATTTCCTGGTCAATGGCTTCATTGACCGCTTGTTTCATACTGAGTTTTCTAGCCATGTTGTTCTCCTGAAAATTTGATACTTTGTGGGTCAGACCACTCGCGAAGCGACGTGCTCTGACCCCAACTGAGTAGGGGTTTCCTTGCGGGTCAGACCACTCGCGCAGTGACGTGCTCTGACCCCAACTGATTAATAAGTGACGTAAACATCCGTCGTCAGGTCCGCCAACGTGGGCAGCGGCGCCGCCTTGGCCTGCACCACCGCATCGTCGATTTGGACCAGCACGGTGGTGTCGATAGCTTGCAGTTCAGCGGCGTCGATGACCCCGGCCGAGGTGACAAGGGTGTTGAAGATCTTCAGGCAGTCGTGGTTGGCGCGGTTGTCTTCCATTTCGCCGGGCGCACGGTAGGTTTGTGCGTCGCCTTCAAAGTGGCCGTGAAAGCGCACCATCTTGCATTCAAGCAGTGACGGGCCACCGCCCTCACGGGCACGCTTGATGACCTCGCCGGCGGCCTCATAGACGGCAAAGAAGTCGGTGCCATCCACGGTGATGCCGGGCAGACCAAAGCCTGCGGCGCGGTCGACATAACTGTTGACCGCCGTGGCGTAGTCGCGCGAGGTGGACTCGGCGTAACCGTTGTTCTCCACCACAAAGATCACCGGCAAATTCCACACCGCTGCCAGGTTCAGGCTCTCCAGAAAAGTGCCCTGGTTGGAGGCGCCATCGCCCACAAAGCAGATCGCCACTTCATTCTTTTTACGGTACTTGGCCGCCAGCGCGGCACCGCAGACCAGCGGGGCACCGGCGCCCAGAATGCCGTTGGCGCCCATCATGCCCTTGGACAGGTCGGCGATGTGCATCGAGCCGCCCTTGCCGTTGCCGCAGCCGCCTTTGCGGCCATAAATCTCTTTCATCATGGCGACCACATCAACCCCTTTGGCGATGCAATGGCCGTGACCGCGGTGCGTGGAGGCAATGCGGTCGCCGTCGCCCAGATGGCTCATGATGCCCACGGCGGTGGCTTCTTCGCCCGCGTACAAGTGCACAAAGCCGGGAATGTCGCCGCGGCTGAAGTCCACATGCAGCCGGTCTTCAAACTCGCGGATGGTGCGCATCGTGCGGTAACACGCGAGCAATTCGTCCTTAGCTAAAGGAAAGGGGTTGGAATCGGCCATGGCTTTGTCTCCTGTTTAGGTTGGCTTGGAAAAATGGCGGAACAGGCCCTGCTC
>JAQSDS010000335.1 GCA_029946045.1 Rhodoferax sp. | reverse complement strand
GCGCCTCGGCCGGTGTCGGACCCATGTCATGGCGGCTGATGCCTGCGGCTTGCAACTGGCGCTCCACCACAATCTGCGTCGCGATGCCGGCGTGGTCGGTGCCCGGAATCCAGGCCGTGTTAAAGCCTTTCATGCGGTGGTAACGCGTCAGGCTGTCCATGATGGTCTGGTTGAACGCGTGCCCCATGTGCAGCGTGCCGGTGACATTGGGCGGCGGCAGCTGGATGGAGAAATTGTCGCCCCGCGCCGCAGCCTCCAAGCTGGGCTGGCCCCTACCGCCTGCGCCGGCGATGCCGTAACCGCGCTTTTCCCACTCCGGCCCCCAATGCGCTTCCAGCGCGGCGGGCTCAAACGATTTGGACAGGCTGTTGAGGCCGGGTTGGGCAAGGGTATCGGTCATGGTGGCTTCGGTGTTCGTGGCGTCAATCACGGTTGTGTCTTGAACGCAATCAGCCGGTATGGCTGGTGTGGTGCGGAAAGTCACGCATTTTATTCGACTCCACCTGTGACACCGTGCCGCCAAAATTCCGGGCCAGGCCATCAAGATGGCCGTGCTCTGATGCAAATTGCAAATTACTCAATGGATTGAGTAAAATTGGTCAATCCATTGAGTAATTTAAGAAATGAACATCCAGCGTGCTTCCTTGACCCCCTTTTACGCTCGCCTGCAAGAGCCTCGTCGCTTTCTGCAGGTCGTCGCAGGACCTCGTCAGGTGGGCAAAACGACGCTGGTGCGGCAGGCCCTGTCGATGTTGGCCAATGAGCCAGGCAAGGTCATCGCCCAGCACAGTGTCAGCGCTGATAACCCCGGTCTGGTGGGCGGTAGTTGGCTCAGAACGCAATGGGAAACGGCACGTGTGCTGGCCAGCCAAGCAGGATGCTGCGTTCTGGTGCTGGACGAAGTCCAAAAATTACCCGACTGGACCGAAGAAGTCAAACGCCTATGGGACGAGGACACACACATGGGGCGCGATGTCCGGGTGGTCGTTCTTGGCTCGGCGCCTTTGCTGATCTCGCGAGGCTTGACCGAAAGCATGGCAGGACGTTTTGAGTTGACACGCATGGGGCACTGGACATTTTTAGAAATGCAACAAGGCTTTGGCTTCACGCTGGACCAGTTTATTTACTATGGCGGCTACCCAGGCGCGGCAAGCCTGGTGGGTGACGCTGCGCGCTGGGCCTCGTACGTGCGCGATGCGCTGATTGAAACCACCATCAGCAAAGACGTGTTGATGATGAGCCCGGTACAAAAGCCTGCGCTGTTGCGCCGGGTGTTTGACCTGGCA
This sequence comes from Rhodoferax sp., assembly GCA_029946045.1. Classification (GTDB taxonomy): domain Bacteria; phylum Pseudomonadota; class Gammaproteobacteria; order Burkholderiales; family Burkholderiaceae_C; genus Rhodoferax. The sequence goes on along the minus strand of JAQSDS010000335.1, from coordinate 1,590 downwards.
TGTCGCTACAGCGGGCAAGAGTTGAGTTACCAAAAAATGTTGGGGCAACTTGAAGGCGCAGGCAACACCACCACGCTAGCCCATTACCTGGAATTGCTTGAAGGTGCCGGCATGGTCTGCGGGCTGCAAAAGTACGCAGGTCAAGCGGTGCGTCAGCGTGGCTCCAGCCCGAAACTGCAAGTTTTCAACACCGCACTGATGGGGGTGAATGCGATGTTTGAAGGGCTCAGCATGGATCGCTTGCGCGCCACGCCCGAGCGCTGGGGACGCATGACCGAAAGTGCTGTGGGCGCAGAGTTGCTGGCGCGCCACCTGGAACACAGCAGCACACAACCCCTGATCCACTACTGGCGTGACGGTAGCAACGAGGTCGATTACGTGTTGCGCCACCAGGGGGAGTTATTTGCTTTTGAGGTCAAAAGCGGGCAAAACCCTGGCAATGTGAAAGGGCTGGACGCCTTTTGCAAGCTCAATCCCGTTTGTCGACCTCTGGTGCTTGGCACAGGGGGCTTGCCCCTGCAAACCTGGTTCGAGGCCGCCTGAGGCTAGACCCAGTTACACCGCCGGTGTACGGATCAGGTGATCAAAGGCGCTCAGCGCCGCTTTGGCGCCGTCACCGGCGGCAATCACGATCTGCTTGTACGGCACGGTGGTGCAGTCGCCTGCGGCAAACACGCCGGGCAGGTTGGTGTGGCCCTTGGCATCCACCATGATTTCACCGAATTTGCTGAGTTCGACCGTGCCCTTGAGCCATTCGGTGTTGGGCACCAGACCAATTTGCACAAACACGCCTTCGACCGGCACCAGGTGTTCTTCGTTGCTGGCGCGGTCCTTGTAGCGCAGGCCGTCGACTTTGCCGTCGGCACCGGTGATTTCGGTGGTCTGGGCGTTGGTGTGGACTGTCACGTTGGGCAGGCTGTGCAATTTCTTGACCAGCACCGCGTCGGCCTTGAGCTCGGGCATGAATTCGATCACGGTGACGTGCTTGACCACACCGGCCAGGTCGATGGCGGCCTCGATGCCGGAATTGCCGCCGCCGATCACGGCCACGTCCTTGCCCTTGAACAGCGGGCCGTCGCAGTGCGGGCAATAAGCCACGCCCTTGTTTTTGTACTCCTGCTCGCCGGGCACGTTGACATTGCGCCAGCGGGCGCCCGTGGACAGAATCACGGTGCGTGATTTCAGCGTGCCGCCATTGGCCAGTTTGACTTCAATCAGCCCGCCGGGCTGGCTTGCCGGCACGATGGCGTCGGCACGCTGCAGGTTCATGATGTCGACGTCATAAGCCCGGGCTTGAGCTTCCATTGCGGCGGCGAATTTCGGGCCGTCGGTCTCTAACACCGAGATGTAGTTTTCGATGGCCATGGTGTCGTTGACCTGACCGCCAAAGCGCTCGGCTGCCACGCCGGTACGAATGCCTTTGCGTGCGGCGTACACGGCTGCTGCGGCACCGGCCGGGCCGCCGCCAACGATGAGCACCTCATAGGGATCTTTGGCGCTGAGCTTGGCGGCGTCGCGTGCTGCCGCGCCGGTATCGAGCTTGCCAACAATTTCCTCCAGCAGCATGCGGCCCGAGCCGAAATTCTCGCC
>JAQSDS010000334.1 GCA_029946045.1 Rhodoferax sp. | reverse complement strand
ACCACTCGCGCAGCGACGTGCTCTGACCCCAACTAACTTGAGACCTTGCGGGTCAGACCACTCGCGCAGCGACGTGCTCTGACCCCAACTGATCAAGGATGTTAGCGTAGCGCGTCCCAGAGCAGCTTGACCCCAGTCAGAAACATGCCCACGTACAAGAACCGGTAAAACAGCACCTGGCTGATGCGCCGGGCCAGTTTCACCCCCACCCAGACACCCATTGGCGCCAGCGGCAACAGCACCACCGAGGTGGCAAAGTTGCGCCAGTCCAGCAGGCCCAGCCAGGCGTAGGGAAGCCACTTGGCCAGGTTGATGACAAAGAAGAAGAACGCCATGGTCGCGGTGAAGCGGATCGGCGACAGGCGCATGGGAATCATGTAGGCATTGACCGGTGGACCTCCGGCGTGGGCGATGAAGCTGGTGAAACCCGAGGTGGCGGTCAAGATCGCCCCCAGCCAGCGCGGCGGTGGCGGGCTGTCGGGCTTGGGCGGAAACAACAGGCGCTGCGCCAGAAACAACAAGGTGAAGACACCAACGATGCCCGCTACCAGCTTCGCATCCAACAGTTTGAACAACAAGGCGCCCACCACAATTCCGACCAGACCACAAGGGATCAGGAACTTGAGCAGTTTCAGGTCGAAGTCCTTGCGAAACGCAGCCATGCCCAGCACGTCCATCAGCAGCAGCACCGGCATCAGAATGGCTGCCGCCTGCGGCACGCTGACCGCCAGCGCCATCATTGGCACAGCCAGCGAACCAAAGCCCGCGCCAAAGCCGCTCTTGCTCACGCCCAGCAAGAGCACGGCGGGAACGGTGACGGCATAAAAAAACGGGTCGGTAATGAAAGGAAAAGTTTCAGGCGGGAACATGGTGTGACAATTCAGGAATGAACAGCGCAAATATTGACAACATTCAACAGTGGGGAGCCACCTTGCGGCTTCTGATCGAACTGGCAGGGACGGCGGCGTTCGCATTGTCGGGGGTTTTGGAGGCCGCCCAAAAGCGCCTGGACGCCGTGGGCGTGTGCGTGGTGGGTTTTTTGGCCGCTTTTGGTGGCGGCACCTTGCGTGACCTGTTGCTCGATGTGCGGCCGTTCTTCTGGGTGCGCCACATGGAAATGCTGTGGGGCGTGCTGGCACTGTGCGCTGTGGCCATGCTGTTCATGCGCCGCCACCATTTTGAACTGACGCGTAAAGCCATTGAGTGGCCTGACGCGCTGGGGTTGGGCTTGTTCACGGCCACCGGTGTCCATCAGGCCTTGCAGAGCGGCATGCCTGCGCTGGTGGCAGTATTGATGGGCCTGATCACCGGGGTTTTCGGCGGCGTGCTGCGCGACATTGTTTGCAACGAGATTCCGACCGCTTTCAGTGACCACCGCCCCTACGCGGTCTGTGCGTTTGCCGGCGGCTGGGTCTATGTGGGCTTGTGGACCCTGGGCGCAGCGGGCTGGCTGGCGTTGGTCGCCTGTGTGGTCGTCACCGCCGGTCTGCGGGGATTGGCCATGTGGCGCAACTGGCAATTGCCAGCCTGGCAAGTCGACTGAGCACCACCCCGTTCTAGGTCCTTTTGTGACGCTCCGGCTGATCCGGATGACTGAGCGGAAAACTCACCCGTACTTGCAGCCCCATGCCCTCGGGCGGATCTTCCAGCAGCAAGCTGGCGCCGTGGCTCTGGGCCACTTCAAGGGCAATGGTCAAACCCAAGCCGGAACCCTCGATGGCTGGATTGGTCCGCACAAAAGGCTGAAAAACCCGCTCACGCCACTCGGGCGAAATACCTGGCCCGCGATCACGCAGCAACACCTCGACGGCCTCGTCGCGCTGATGGATGCTCAGCTCCACCATGGCCTGTTGCGGTGAGAACTTCAGCGCATTGCCCAGCAGGTTGTCAAACAGCAGACGCAGGTCATTGGGGTCGCCCTGAACCACGGTTGAACCACTCGCCTCGAAGACAAACTCGATCCCGCGCTGGCTACCCAAGACCGACAGATCCATCATGGATTCCTGCGCCAGCGGCACCAGGTCCACTACAGACCAGGGCTGCGGACTGGTGTGGCCTTCGAGTCGCGCCAGGGTCAGCATTTGCTGCAGCAGCCGTTGGGCCCGATGAACACCTGCTTTCAATCGACTGGCTGCTTCCCTGACCTGCACCGGATCCTGCCCATGAGCGAGGTTGTCAACCTCCAGACGCAGTGCCGTGATGGGCGTGCGCAACTCGTGCGCGGCATCGGCAATAAAGCGCTTGTGGGCTTGCATGCTGGCATCGAGTTGCTCCAGCAAGCGGTTCAGCGTGCGTACCACCTGAGCGAGTTCGGCTGGCGCATGCTCCAGGCTGATGGGTTTGAGCGAGGCAGGGTCGCGAGAGCTGAGCTCCTCGTCCAGCTCCCTGATCGGTTCAAGCCCTTTTTTGATGCTGGTACCCACCAGGACGGCCACGATGACCATGGCCAGCAGCGTGGGCAACAGCACTTCCAGTTCGGCAGTGCGCGTGAGCGCCATGCGCAACTCCCGGGAGTGCATGACTTGCACGGTGCGATCAGGACTTCTCAAGGTGAACACCCTGAGCGACACCGCATCTGGCTGCGGCCCGCTCAGCAAGGTGGAGAAGCCCGGGCTGGAATCTGCGCTCAAGCCGATTTGTGCGCTGGACCGGTAAAGCCGATGACCGGCGCTGTCCCACACCTGCATGTCAAGGTGCAGCGCTGGGTCGTCGTCCCAGGCCTGCAAGTCCTGCACATCACTCAACAACATGGCACGGGCCACCTGCTCCAGCTGGTAGTCGAGCATCTCACGCTGCTGCCGGTTGACCTGGGTGCGCACGGCAATCGCCAGCACGATACCGACCAGCAGGACACCCACCAGCAGGCGGCTTTTGAGA
>JAQSDS010000333.1 GCA_029946045.1 Rhodoferax sp. | reverse complement strand
CACACCAGCTTCAGGCCGTAGTCGCGCAGCACCTGCAGGTCGCGCTCGAGCTGCGTGTCCACCGGGTCGATGATGATGGCATCCCGTGTGGCCGTGTCAAACAATACATAGGTGTAAGTGCTGGAGGCCGTGTCAAAGAGTTGGATCGGGTTCATAGCGTGGCGTGGCGTGGTCGATAGGGGTAGGGCGCCCTGGTTGGCAGATTGAGGCTGAACTGTAACTGCTTGGGATGCAGCCCATCAAAACCAATGAAATCGGCACCCTATGTGTGACAGCAGAGGCTGGGCACCAGGGCTGATGACTTGTCATACAAGTTAAAAAAGTAAAAAGACTTTTGTGAAGGGAATTTCTGGTGTGGGTGGAAACCCTTATTTCCTGTCGGTCCATCTGTGTTCAAAATAAGACGGTCGTTATTTAAACCAAACAGGAGACTCCCTTGACCGATAGCAAAACCCCCCGTCGTCGCAGTTTGCTCAAAGGCGCAGCCATTGCTGCAGGTGCCATGTCTGCCCCCATGATCGCCAAGGCTCAAACCGGCCCCATTTCCATGCGCTGGCAGAGTACCTGGCCTGCCAAGGACATCTTCCACGAATACGCGCTGGACTATGCCAAAAAGGTCAATGACATGACCGGTGGCGACCTCAAGATCGAGGTCTTGCCTGCCGGCTCGGTGGTACCGGCCTTTGGTCTGCTCGAAGCCGTGTCCAAAGGCACGCTCGATGGCGGCCACGGCGTGCTGGGTTACCACTACGGCAAACAAAACGCGCTGGCGTTGTGGAACTCCGGCCCGGCCTTCGGCATGGACGCCAACATGGTCCTGGCCTGGCACAAGTACGGCGGCGGTGCTGAATTGTTGGCCAAGCTGTATGCGTCGATTGGTGGCAACGTGCAGTCCTTCCTGTATGGCCCCATGGCCACCCAGCCCCTGGGTTGGTTCAAGAAGCCGATCACCAAATCAAGCGATTTCAAGGGCCTGAAGTTCCGTACCAACGGCCTCGCGATTGACCTGTTTACCGCCATGGGTGCTGCCGTGAATGCACTGCCCGGTGGCGAAATCGTGCCGGCCATGGACCGCGGTTTGCTTGATGGTGCCGAGTTCAACAACGCCAGCTCCGATCGCCTGTTGGGCTTTCCGGATGTGTCCAAGGTCTGTATGCTGCAAAGCTACCACCAGAGCGCGGAAACCTTCGAGATCATGTTCAACAAGACCAAGTACGACGCCCTGCCAGCCAAGATGAAGGCCATCATTGCGGGTGCCACCGAAGCCGCTTCGGCAGACATGTCCTGGAAAGCGATCGACCGCTATTCCAAAGACTACATCGAGCTGCAGACCAAGGACAAGGTCAAGTTTTACAAAACTCCCGACTCCGTGCTGCAAGACCAGCTCAAGCTGTGGTCGGAGATTGTCGAGAAGAAGTCCGCTGAAAACCCCTTGTTCAAGGAAATTGTTGAGTCCCAAAAGGCCTTTGCTTCCCGTGCAGTGAAGTGGGACCAGGACACCTATGTGAATCGCCGCATGGCGGTGAACCACTTCTTTGGAGCCAAGAAGGCATAAGCTTTTTTTGTGCCACCTTTCAGCCATTCAGACCTATTCTGAATGGCTGATTTACTTTGACGGTATAAAAATGCAAAAATTATTGCTTGCAGTTGACAAGCTCAGCACCTGGGTCGGAAAGGCGTTTTCCTGGCTGATTGTGGTGCTCACGCTGTTGATTACCTGGGAGGTGTTCTCGCGTTACGCGCTGGACAATCCGCACCCCTGGGCTTTTGATGTGATGAGCATGATGTACGGCACGCTGTTCATGACGGCCGGCGCCTACACCTTGTCGCAAAACGGCCACGTGCGGGGTGACGTGCTCTACGGATTTTTCCCGCCACGCCTGCAAGCTGGGCTTGATCTGGCCCTGTACATCCTTTTCTTTATTCCGGGGGTCGTGGCTTTGGCCTGGGCTGGCTATAACTTTGCCGCCGAATCCTGGGCCATCAATGAGCACTCCAACATTACCGCCAACGGCCCACCGGTGTACCCATTCAAAACCGTGATACCCATTGCGGGTGCCATTTTGTTGGCACAGGGACTGGTTGAAATCGTGCGCTGTATCGTCTGTCTGAAGCAGGGCGATTGGCCCCCGCGCGGCGCTGATGTGGCAGAAGTGGATATCGAAAAACTGAAGGAAATGGTTCACGTGAAAGATGAAGATATTGCCAAACTAGATGCGTTCGTGAATAAGCCTAACTGGAGTGAAAAGTGAGAAAAGAAGTCTGGTTCGGGCTGACCATCATGGCCATGGTCGTGTTGGCCGCGTTTGTCTTGTTACCGTCGCCCTCCCAGATGACCAACGGCCATCTGGGTTTGCTGATGCTGGCGCTGGTGGTGGTGGCCATCATGCTGGGGTTTCCCACCGCATTTACCCTGATGGGCATGGGCATGGTGTTTGCCTGGATTGCTTACCGAAGCCAAAACCCGGGCTTGGCGGTGCAGCAGACGCTCGACCTGATGGTGCAGCGCACTTATTCGGTGATGTCCAACGACGTGCTGATCTCCATCCCGCTGTTTGTGTTCATGGGTTACCTCATTGAGCGCGCCAATCTGATCGAAAAGCTGTTCAAGAGCATGCACCTGGCGACCTCGCGTGTCCCGGGCTCGCTGGCTGTGGCGACCATCATCACCTGCGCCATTTTTGCCACCGCCACCGGCATTGTGGGTGCCGTGGTCACCCTGATGGGTTTGCTGGCTTTGCCGGCCATGTTGCGTGCCGGTTACAGCGTGCAATTATCGGCTGGTGCCATCACGGCCGGGGGTTGCCTGGGCATTTTGATTCCGCCCTCGGTCATGCTGATCGTGTATGGTGCCACGGCGGGTGTGTCGGTGGTCAAACTCTACGCCGGTGCCTTTTTCCCCGGCCTGATGCTGGCCGGTCTGTACATTGTGTATGTGATCGTGCTGGCCAAGCTCAAACCGCATTTGGCACCGCCTATGTCGGCCGAAGACCGGCGTGTGCCGCTGCCCGAGTTTGCAGAAATTGTGTCCACCAGCGTCAGCAACAAGGCCTTGCCGGGTCTGATGGGTGCCATCAAGGGCAAGCGCAATGCGGCGGTGCCGATGAAGACACTGCTGAACCATTTGGTGATTACGCTGTTGCCCGCCATCGCCGTGGTGCTCATCATGGGTGGTATTTATTTCAAAATGACAGCGCCGATTCCGCAGGAGGTGGCTGGCGAAGTCGTGGCCATGGGTGGCTCATCGTTTGACTCGTCGGCTGATGAAGGCGATGGGAGTCTGGCCGCCCCCCCGTCTGAGGACGGTTTGCAGCCGCCCCCGACCGAGGGCGAGGCACCCGCTGCGCTGGGTGCTGTGGCCCAGGCGCCAGCCGCTCCCAGTGAAGCTGTTGTAGACAAACCGGTGGCAGCTGCACCAGTGGCGGCAGCGGCAGCCGAGCCTGCGGTTGATCAGGAACGTGTACCGGCTCCGATGACTTTCTGGATCGGTCTGGTGAGCTGTGCCGTGGCGCTTGTCATTTTTTATGCCATCTTCAGTTTCGCAAGACTGGAGATTTTCAAGATGCTGCTGGGCTCGTTTTTCCCGCTGGCGATCATGATCTTGGCGGTGCTTGGAACCATTGTGTTTGGTCTGGCAACACCCACCGAGGCGGCGGCCATGGGCTCCATGGGCGGCTTGCTGCTGGCCGGGGCCTACCGGCGGCTCAACATGACGGTGATGCGGGAGTCGGTTTACCTGACGGCCAAGACCAGTGCCATGGTGTGCTGGCTGTTTGTCGGCTCCAGTATTTTCTCGGCTGCGTTTGCCTTGTTGGGTGGTCAGGAGCTGATCAATACCTGGGTGCTGGGCATGGACCTGACCCCTGTGGAATTCATGATCCTGGCACAGGTGGTCATCTTTTTGCTGGGCTGGCCGCTGGAGTGGACCGAGATCATCGTTATCTTCATGCCGATCTTTATTCCGCTCTTGCCTCACTTCAACATTGACCCGCTGTTCTTTGGTCTGCTGGTAGCGCTCAATCTGCAAACCGCATTTTTGAGCCCGCCTGTGGCCATGGCCGCGTTTTACCTGAAGGGGGTCAGCCCGCCGCATGTCACGCTGAATCAGATCTTCGCCGGTATGTTGCCGTTCATGGGTATTCAAGTGTTTGCCATCTTTTTGTTGTATCAGTTTCCTGCCATTGGCATGTGGCTGCCACAGGTACTCTACAAATAAGCGGATGGCAAGGCGAGTGAATTTGAAAGGGGCGCGCAGGCGCCTCTTTTTTATTTGAAAACCCGCTAAGATTGACGTTTACGTCAACGTCAAGTCAGCGTTTCATTGTCTGATCGCTGGTTCTGAAATTTATAAATTGCCACCTGGAGACATCCACCATGACCGACCTGTCCGCCGACTTCAAGGCCTTGGCCAATTACCGCCCCGTCAACAAAGTGCGTTTTGTCACTGCGGCCAGCCTGTTTGACGGCCACGATGCCGCCATCAACATCATGCGCCGCATTCTGCAAAGCATGGGCGCCGAGGTGATCCACCTGGGCCACAACCGCAGCGTCGACGAAGTGGTCACGGCCGCGCTGCAGGAAGACGCGCAGGGCATTGCCATGAGCTCTTACCAGGGCGGGCATGTGGAGTATTTCAAGTACATGGTCGACTTGCTCAAAAGCCGGGGCGGCGCACACATCCAGGTCTTTGGCGGTGGCGGCGGCGTGATTGTGCCCAGTGAGATCAAGGAACTGATGGCTTATGGTGTGGCCCGCATCTACAGCCCCGAAGACGGCCAGCGCATGGGCCTGGCCGGCATGATCGGTGACATGGTCATGCGCTGCGACAAAGACTTAACGCAATACGCCCCCAAATCCATCGAGGCCATCCAGGGCCATTCTGAGATGAGCTGGCGCGCGCTGGCGCAACTCATCACCGGGCTGGAAAACGAGGTCGCCGCCGGCCAGACCAAGGCCGCGCTGTCCAAGTCGTTCAAGGCCTTGACCCAGGACATCAAGGCACTCGCCGCCACCAAGAAAATCCCGGTGCTGGGTATCACGGGCACGGGCGGCGCCGGCAAGTCCAGCCTCACTGACGAGCTGATCCGCCGCCTGCGCCTCGACCAGAACGACAGCCTGCGCGTGGCCGTCATCAGCATTGACCCCAGCCGTCGCAAGAGCGGTGGCGCTTTGTTGGGCGACCGCATCCGCATGAATGCCATCACACCCTGGCAGAGCGGACCCAGAGTCTTTATGCGCAGCCTGGCCACGCGCGACTTTGGTTCAGAGATCAGCGCGGCTCTGCCCGATGTGATTGCCTCCTGCAAGGTCGCGGGCTTTGACTTGATCATTGTTGAGACCTCGGGCATTGGCCAGGGCGACGCAGCCATCGTGCCGCATGTCGATGTGCCCATGTACGTCATGACGCCCGAGTTCGGCGCCGCCAGCCAGCTGGAAAAGATTGACATGCTCGACTTTGCCGAGTTTGTTGCCATCAACAAGTTCGACCGCAAAGGTGCTTCAGACGCGCTGCGTGACGTCGCCAAACAGGTGCAGCGCAACAAGGAAGCCTGGGCCACGCCGATGGAACAGATGCCGGTGTTTGGCACCATGGCGGCACGCTTCAACGACGACGGCGTCACCGCGCTGTACCAGGCCCTCAAAATCCGTCTGGCCGAGCTTGGCCTGCAGGTGAACGAGGGCAGCCTGCCCCAAGTTTCGGTACGCCACAGCACCAACCAGACCCCGGTGCTGCCTGCCGCACGTACCCGCTATCTGGCCGAAATCAGCGACACCGTGCGCGGCTACAAGGCCCGGGCACGGGCCCAGGCCCGATTGGCGCGGGAAATCCAGCAGCTCAAGGCCAGCGCAGACATGTTGCTTGCCGCTGACCCGGGCAAGAACGGCACAGCCAAGCCTGGCGCTTATGGCACCGTGCTTGAGCTGGCTCAGGCCCGAAGCGAACGACAGGACCCGTCTAGCGCCAAACTGCTGGCGCAGTGGCCGGCGATGCAAGCGGCTTATGCCGGTGATGAATACGTGGTCAAAATCCGCGACAAGGAACTGCGTACCGCGCTCACCACCAAAAGCTTGAGCGGCACCACCATCCGCAAGGTGGCGCTGCCGCAGTACGAGGACCACGGTGAAATCCTCAAATGGCTGATGCTCGACAACGTGCCTGGCAGCTACCCCTACACCGCAGGCACCTTTGCCTTCAAGCGCGAAGGTGAGGACCCCACGCGCATGTTCGCCGGCGAGGGCGACCCGTTTCGCACCAACAAACGCTTCAAGCTGCTCAGCTCCGGCATGGCGGCCAAGCGCCTAAGTACCGCGTTTGACTCGGTCACGCTGTACGGCAACGACCCCGATCCGCGACCGGACATCTACGGCAAGGTCGGCAACAGTGGCGTGTCGATCGCCACCCTGGACGACCTGAAGGTGCTGTACGGTGGCTTTGACTTGTGCAACCCGCAAACCAGCGTCAGCATGACCATCAACGGCCCGGCGCCCAGTATTCTGGCCATGTTCATGAACGCCGCCATCGACCAGAACCTGGAAAAGTTTGCAGCTGACAACGGCCGCGAGCCCACCGACACCGAAGCGCAAAAGATTCGCGAATGGGTGCTGGCCAACGTGCGCGGCACCGTGCAGGCCGACATTTTGAAGGAAGACCAGGGCCAGAACACCTGCATCTTCAGCACCGAATTCAGCCTGAAAGTCATGGGTGACATCGCAAGCTACTTTGTGCACCACAACGTGCGCAACTTCTACAGTGTGTCGATCAGCGGCTACCACATTGCCGAGGCTGGTGCCAACCCGATCAGCCAGCTCGCTTTCACTTTAAGCAACGGTTTCACCTTTGTCGAAGCCTATCTGGCGCGCGGCATGCACATTGACGACTTTGCGCCCAATTTAAGCTTCTTCTTCAGCAACGGCATGGACCCGGAATACACCGTGATGGGCCGCGTGGCACGGCGCATCTGGGCGGTGGCCATGAAAGAAAAGTATGGTGCCAACGAGCGCAGCCAGAAGCTCAAGTACCACATCCAGACCAGTGGCCGCAGTCTGCACGCCCAGGAAATCCAGTTCAACGACATCCGCACCACGCTGCAAGCGTTGATTGCCATTTACGACAACTGCAACAGCTTACACACCAACGCCTTTGACGAAGCCATCACCACGCCCACCGAAGACTCGGTGCGCCGTGCCATGGCGATTCAGCTCATCATCAACCGCGAGTGGGGCCTGGCCAAGAACGAAAACCCGTCACAGGGCGCCTTCATCATTGAAGAACTCACCGAGTTACTGGAAGAAGCCGTGTTGCTGGAGTTTGAACGCATCACCGAGCGCGGTGGCGTGCTGGGCGCCATGGAAACCGGCTACCAGCGTGGCAAGATCCAGGACGAGTCCATGCATTACGAGATGCTCAAGCACACCGGTGAGCTGCCTATCATTGGCGTCAACACCTTCCGCAACCCGCATGGCGACCCGGTCAATGACAAGCTGGAACTGGCGCGCTCAACCGAAGAAGAAAAGCAGAGCCAGCTCGCGCGCCTGGCCGACTTCCATGCCCGCCATGCCGCTGCAGCCCCGGCGCAGCTCAAGCGCCTGCAACAGGCGGTGATTGACAACAAGAACGTGTTTGAGGTGCTGATGGACGCCGTGCGGGTGTGTTCGCTGGGCCAGATCACCAACGCCTTGTTTGAGGTAGGCGGGCAGTACCGCAGAAACATGTAACTACCGCGTCTCTGCGAGCCGTGTCATTTTTGTAGGAGCGGCACCCTGTGGGAGCGGCATTTTGTGGGAGCTGCATTTTGTGGGAGCGGCGCCATCGCCGCGAATACCCCGGCATTTTGTGGGAGCGGCGACCTCGCCGCGAATACCCCTAGGCCCGCCCGGCGAAGGCGGGCCTCCCACAGAGGCAGGGCCAGAATGAGAAAACGGCCCAAAAGGGCCGTTTTGCATGGTGCCGCCAAAGCGGCTAAGGCGCGCATCAGCCGCCTTTTTTACAGCGCTTGCCGGGGTTTTTCTTGTTGTTGGTGGCCACGCCACGTTCCAGGCTGCGCATCTGGCCGTGCGGGGCAGTAAAACAAACGCCTTTGGGGGCGACAGGACGGGGGCTTGCTTTACGATCAGCTTCGGTGCGGAATTCTTTGGCCATGAGTGGACTCCAGTGGATGAATGTAAAAAAGAATCGATTATCCCGCACTTGGGGCTTAGATCAGCCGCACCCTGACACTTTTCCCCTTGACCTTGCCGGCATTGAGCTTTTGCATGGCTTCTTTGGCAATGTCGCGCTGCACCGCCACAAAGGTGGTGAACTCGGTCACCACGATCTTGCCGATCTGCTCGCGGCTGAATCCGGCGTCTGCCGTCAAGGCACCCAGCACATCGCCGGGGCGGATTTTTTCCTTGCGGCCGCCCAGCAGCTGCAGCGTGACCATGGGCGGCAGCAGGGGGCCGAATCCGGTGGGGGTGAGTTCGTCGAGCTTGTGCCAGCTGGACGGCTGTTTCTGGTACTTCTCGATCTTGCCGACGGCACCCATCTCGTACATGGCGGCCAAACTGAAGGCAAGGCCGGTTTCGCCAGCGCGCCCAGTGCGGCCGATGCGGTGCACATGAACTTCGGGGTCCGGGGTGATGTCGACATTGATCACGGCACTCAGCTCTTTGATGTCGATGCCGCGTGACGCCACGTCGGTCGCCACCAGCACGGAAGCGCTGCGGTTGGCGAACTGCGCCAGCACCTGGTCGCGCTCGCGCTGTTCCAGTTCGCCGTAGAGCGCCAGCGCGCTGAAACCCTGTTGCTGCAGGTAGGTCACCAGGTCTTTGCACTGTTGCTTGGTGTTGCAGAACGCCAGCGTGCTGATTGGGCGAAAGTGGTTCAGCAGCTTGGCCACCACGTCAAAGCGGGTGGGCCGGGTGACCTCGTAAAAGCGTTGTTCGATCAGGCTTTTCTCGGTATTGTCGGCCACCGTGATCTGCTCGGGCGAGCGCATGAACTGTTTGGCCAGCTTGTCGATACCTTCGGGGTAGGTGGCAGAAAACAACAACGTCTGGCGCTCCGGTGGGCATTGTTTGGTGACGGTCACGATGTCATCGAGAAAACCCATGTCGAGCATGCGGTCGGCCTCGTCGAGCACCAGCGTGCCGAGCGCGTCCAGCACCAGGTAGCCGCGCGCCAGGTGGTCCATCACGCGCCCGGGGGTGCCGACCACAATGTGCGCACCGTTTTCTAGCGATGCCCGCTGGCCGCGCAGCGCCACGCCACCGCACAGGGTGACCACCTTGATGTTGTCCAGTGCGCGCGCCAGCCGGCGCACTTCCACCGCCACCTGGTCGGCCAGCTCGCGCGTCGGGCACAGCACCAGCGCCTGCACGGCAAAACGGCGCGGGTTCAACCGCTCCAGCAGCGCCAGGCCAAAGGCGGCGGTTTTACCGCTGCCAGTTTGGGCTTGGGCGATCAGGTCTTTACCTGCCAGCGCGGTGGGCAGGCTGGCTTGCTGGATGGGGGTCATGGCCAGGTAGCCCAGTTGCTGCAGGTTGTCCAGCGTGGCGGGGTTGAGTGGCAGGGTGTCGAAAGACGTGGCAGAAATATGTGTCATGGTGGGATTATCGTTTTTACCCGGTTGTGCACAATCAAGCCCGTGTGTGGCTTGAGAGGAGAACCTGACATGTTGCAAAAACCAAAGCTCCGCTTCGGCACGCCTGTGCTGCTGGTGGCGCTGCTCAGCGCTTGTGGCAGCCCCATCGTGAACCCGGTGAGCGGGCAGGCTGAGCGCTCGGTGATGAGCGAGCAGATGGAATTGACCGAGGGCGCCAAGGCGCACCAGCAAGTGCTGCAGGAATACGGCGTGGTCAAAGATGCCCGGCTGCAGGCGTATGTGAACAATCTGGGCCAGCGCTTGGCCAAGCAGTCCCACCGTGAGCAGCTGCAATGGCACTTTACCGTGCTCGACAGCCCCGAAGTCAATGCTTTTGCGTTGCCCGGCGGATACGTTTATGTCACGCGCGGCATCATGGCTTACCTGCAAAACGAGGCCGAACTGGCGGGTGTGATCGGTCATGAAATCGGCCATGTCACGGCGCGCCACGGTGCCCAGCGCGCCACCCGCCAGCAGGACGCCGGCCTGGGCGTGCTGGCTGCCAGTGTGCTGGGAATCGTACTGGAAAACCAGGGTGTGAGCGGTGCCGGCAGGCTGGCCAGCGAACTGTCGCAAACTGTGGCGTCGGGCTACATTGCCTCCTACAGCCGAGACCAGGAACTGCAGGCCGACAGCCTGGGCGCCGAGTACCTGGCGCGCACTGCCTATGACCCGCGCAACATGGTCAACGTCATCAACTCGCTGAAAAGCCAGGAGCGTTTTGCCGCCGACCAGGCCCGTGCCGAGGGCCGGGCGGCCCCGACGGCTGGCAGTTGGCTGTCTTCGCACCCCAGCAACGACCAGCGCCTGCAGCACATCAGTCAGCAGGCGGCCCAGTTCAAAGGTCAGTACGCTGATGATGGCCGGGCCCGCTACCTGCAGGCCATTACCGGCATGGCTTATGGCGAAAGTGCCGACCAGGGCTTGACGCGCGGCCAGAATTTTTACCACGCCGACATGGGTATCGCCATCACGGCCCCCACTGGCTGGAAGATTCAGAACGAGCCCAGCCAGTTGGCCTTGACCAACGCCGCAAGAGATGCCGCCTTGATGATTCAGGTGGCACCCGCCAAGGCGGGCAGCACGCATGACGAGGTGATCCGCAAGCTGCTCAAACCCAGCCAGGGTCGCACCGAGCGCCTGACCCTCAATGGACTGCAGGCCACGCGTTTTGTCGGTAGCCGGGCTGGCAACCAGGGTCCGCAGGCGATCGATGCCACGCTGGTCACCGGACCCAGCGGCACGGTATTTGTGCTGGTTCCCGCCGGTAAAAATGTCAGCGCGCTGCAGCAGGCCAGAACCGGTTTGGCGCAGGCGCAGGGCAGTTTTCGCGCCATGACGGCGCAAGACCGTGCCGCCGCCAAACCCTGGACCTTGCACACCACGCCTTTCCCGCCGGGTGGGTTTCCCCAGCTAGCCAAAAATACGCCGCTGCCCCAAGCAGAAGCGCAGTTGCGTTTGATCAACGGCTTTTACGGCAGTGGTGAGCCCAAGGTGGGGCAGTTGGTCAAGGTGGTGAACTGATTTTTAAGTTCAGGCAAAGTAAGCCGCGACAAAATCCTCAAACGGTTCTTGCGGCGCGGCGTCCAGCTGTTGCTGTGCGTTCAGGGACTGTTGCACGCTGGTCTTGAAATCGGTCAGAGTGGCCGCAGGCAGGGCGCTGGCTTGCAGGCTTTGGGTGTGGGTTTTTGACATCTCGAAGGCAAAGTTGAAGTAGCCACCGTGCCGTTTGATGGCTTCCAGCACCTGGGCCGACGGCGTGCGTTCGGGCTCGTCAATGCGCAAGCGCAGGTCTTGCATGGCCTGCTGGTAGCGCTGGCCACCGTAAGCCGTGTCGAGCATGGTGGCAAACGGGGCCATGTCGTCAAACAGCTCGTGCGCCAGGGCGCGCAGCGGCTGCTCATGGTTGTGCACCAGCAGTTGCAGGTCGGGTTGGCGGCCTCGGGTGACCACGCGGCGTTTGTTTTCGTCGTTTTCGCTTTGTTCACGGCTGGTGATGGGCGGGCTGGCGCGAAACAGGCACATCAGCATCAGCACGTCGGCAAACAGGCTTTGCTCGGGCGCAATGCCGATGTCAATGAACGGGTTCAGGTCAAACAGCCGCATTTCAAGGTATTGCACGCCCAGGCTGCGCAGCGCCTTGGCCGGGCGCTCGCCGTTGGGAGCAATGCGCTTGGGCCGCATGGGGGCATAAAACTCGGCTTCCAGTTGCAGCAAGCTGTCACTGAGCTGCTTCCAGTGGTCGCCATCACGCACGCCCAGCTCGGTGTAATAGGGGTCGGATGTTCGGATGGCGGCTTCCAGTCCGTCGGTGTATTCGGCCAGCGAATTGAAGTTGATGTTGAGCTTGTCTTGCGCGTGGTTCTGGTAGCCCAGGTCGCTCATGCGCAGGCTGGTGGCATAGGCGCCGTGCAGGGTGCCGGGCACCAGTTCGGTCAAATCGCTGGGGTGTCCCTGCAAGAACGACTGGCACACCGCCGGCGAGGCACCAAACAGGTAGGGCACCAACCAGCCATAGCGCAAAAAGTTGCGGATCAGGCCAAAGCTGCGCTGGTCGATGAAGTCCTGCAAGTTGGGCTCGCCGCAGCAGCAGTCGCGCAGGCTGAGCCAGAATTCTTGTGGCAGCGACCAGTTGTAATGTGCCCCGGCAATGGTTTGCATGGCACGGCCGTAGCGCAGCCCCAGACCTTCGCGGTACACCATCTTGAAACGCGCCGCATTGGTGCTGCCGTAGTCGGCGATGGCAATGTCGGCGTCAAGGCCAATCTTGCAGGGCATGGAGCCGGCCCAGAGCAACTCGCCTTCGAGCTGCTGGGCGCTAAAACGATGGATATCGGTCAAAAATTCCAGCGGAAAGCCAGGCGCGCTGGACGGCGGCGTGATGAACTCCAGCAGCGCCTCGGCGTAGTCGGTGGTGATCCAGGGGTGGGTCAGTTTGGAGCCCAGCGCCACAGGGTGGGGTGATTTGGCGAGTTGGCCGCCGCGGTCAATGCGCAGGCATTCGCGCTCATAACCGCGTTGAATCCCGCGCAGCAGCTGAGCTTGCGAGACATCGGAAAACTGGCGGACTTCATTGCAACAGGTAAATTTCAGCATGACGGGGTTCTGGTCGGATTCTTGGGCACAGAGTATGGCAGTTTTGAAGAACGCCCAGCCGCCCCCATGTCACCCAGGCGTGGAACAATCAGCGCATGTCTTACCTGCCTGCCTTCATCGCGCCCATGCGCTTTACCGACCCGGCCGCCGCCCTGGCGCAGGCCCGGTTGATTTATGACAACAGCATCGACCACTTGCGCCAGGCCATGAAGCGCTATGTGGCGGGTGAAGACTTGCCGGGCCACGTGCGCGCCTGCTACCCGTTTGTTCGGGTGCAGACCGACACCGTGACGCGACAGGCGTCCAACCAGTCAGCGCGCCTGAGCTATGGTTTCGTGGCCGGCCCGGGCCGTTTTGAGACCACCTTGACCCGGCCTGACCTCTATGCCCGCTACTACCTGGAGCAGTTCACCCTGCTGCTGGACAACCATGGTGTTGAATTGGAGGTGGGTACCAGCAACCAGCCGATTCCGGTGCATTTTTCCTTTGCTGAGGACGGCCATGTGGAAGGCAGCCTGAGCCAGCAACGGCGCCAGCTGATGCGTGATGTGTTTGACCTGCCTGACCTGGCCGCCATGGACGACGGCATTGCCAACGGCACCCATGAGTCGCGCGCTGGCGAGCCACTGCCTTTGGCCTTGTTTACGGCGCCCCGGGTGGACTATTCGTTGCAGCGCCTGCGCCACTACACCGGTACCGGCCCTGAGCATTTTCAGAATTTTGTGCTGTTCACCAATTACCAGTTTTACATCGACGAATTCATCGCCCTGGGCCATGCGGCCATGCAGGACCCTGCCAGCGACTACGTGGCTTTTGTCGAGCCGGGCCATGGCACGCCGCCGCCGCGCCTGCCGCAAATGCCCGCCTACCACCTGGTGCGCGCTGACGGCAGCGGCATCAGCATGGTCAACATCGGGGTCGGTCCGGCCAATGCCAAGACCATCACCGACCACATTGCCGTGCTGCGTCCGCACGCCTGGATCATGCTGGGCCACTGTGCCGGCCTGCGCAGCAGCCAACAATTGGGCGACTACGTGCTGGCCCACGGCTATGTGCGCGAAGACCATGTGCTTGACGAAGAGCTGCCGCTGTGGGTGCCGATACCGGCGCTGGCCGAAATCCAGGTGGCGCTGGCGTCTGCCGTGTCCGAGGTGACCCAGCTCAAGGGGCCGGAACTCAAGCGCATCATGCGCACCGGCACCGTGGCCAGCACCGACAACCGCAACTGGGAACTGCTGCCCGACAATGGCCCGCAGCGTCGTTTCAGCCAGAGCCGCGCCGTGGCGCTCGACATGGAAAGCGCCACCATCGCTGCCAACGGTTTCAGGTTTCGCGTGCCTTACGGCACCCTGTTGTGCGTCAGCGACAAGCCGCTGCACGGTGAAATCAAACTGCCCGGCATGGCCAACCACTTTTACCGCGAGCGCGTGGACCAGCATTTGCGCATTGGCATGCGTGCGCTGGAGTTGCTGCGCGAGCAAGGCATCGACCAGCTTCATAGCCGCAAATTACGCAGCTTTGCCGAGGTGGCCTTTCAGTAAAAGCAGTCAACGATGTCGACCCTGCTTCACATTGAACGCCTCGATGCGGTGGTGCGCACGCTGCTGGAAAGCGGCGCGACCAGCGTGCTTGACCTGGGCTGTGGGCCGGGTGAGTTGCTGCTGCGCCTGCGCGAACACCCGCAGTTTGTGCGTCTGCTGGGCATCGACATCGACCAACGCGCGCTGGCCGATGCGCGCGCTGCCCTGGGCCTGAACTGGCTGCAGCCTGACCGGCGACTGGCCGTGCGGCTGGGTTCTTTTGAAGAGGTCGACACCGAGTTAAAGGGCTTCGATGCCGCCGTGATGCTGGAGACCATCGAGCACATTGCGCTCGGTCACCTGCCCCGGGTCGAGCGCGCCGTGTTTGCCGGCATGCACCCGCGCCTGGTGTTGGTGACCACGCCGAACCAGGAATACAACGTGCTGCACGGTATGGCCGCCGGGCGCAAACGCCATGCCGGCCACCACTTTGAGTGGACGCGAGCCCAGTTCCAGCATTGGGCTTGCGGGGTGGCGCAGCGCCATGCTTACAGCGTGCGCTTTTCCGACCTGGGCCCGCCCGACCCGATGCGGGGCAGCTCGACCCAGATGGCGAGTTTTGAAACCTTGCGGGTCAGACCACTTTGCGAAGCAAACGTGCTCTGACCCCAACAAATGAGAAAGACGTGCTTTGACCCCAACTGATTAGATGCAGCGGAGGCCCTGCCTTTGTGGGAGGCCCGCCCTCGGGCCGAAGGCTGTTTTGGGGACGGGGACATTCGCGGCGAGGGCGCCGCTCCCACAGGGCAATGCTCCCACAGGGTGCCGCTCCCACAGGGCAATGCTCCCACAGGGCGCCGCTTATCAATGCGCTTAGCTCGCCCGCGGCCGCACCTTGGACGCCGCCAATTTGGCATTCACCCGCGCTTGTTCGATGTCGGCGTGCGCCGCCAGCACCACGCCCATGCGGCGTTTGACGAAGCTCTCGGGTTTGCCAAACAGGCGGATGTCGGTGCCGGGCACGCGCAGCGCGTCGTCGACTCCGTCAAAGACCACGCCCGCGGCGTCGACGCCCCCATAAATGACGGCACTGGCACCGGGGTTGCGCAGCGCGGTGTTCACTGGCAAGCCCAGTATGGCGCGGGCATGCAGCTCGAACTCGCTTTGCCATTGGGTGGTGAGCGTGACCAGCCCGGTGTCGTGGGGTCGCGGTGACACTTCGCTGAACCAGACCTGCTCGCCCTTGACGAACAGCTCAACACCAAAAAGCCCCAGGCCCGAAGCCTGACCATCGAGCTCAATGCCAAGGTCGTCGGTGACGGTTTTGGCAATCTGCTGTGCTTTGGCCAGCGCCGCCGGGTGCATCGGGTGCGGTTGCCAGCTTTCCACATAGTCGCCGTTCACCTGCACATGGCCGACAGGCTCGCAAAAATGGGTTTCAATCTGGCCGCCAGCACTTTTGGCTCGCACCGTGAGCAGGGTGATCTCGTAGTCGAAGTCAATAAAGCCTTCCACAATCACGCGGCCGTGGCTGACGCGCCCCCCCGCCATGGCGTGGTCCCAGGCGGCCTGCACATCGGCCGGGCCGTTGAGCTTGCTTTGGCCCTTGCCGCTGGAGCTCATCACCGGTTTGACGATGCACGGGTAAGCAATACCTGGCTTGCCAGCCACGCCGTCGATGGCGGCCTGCAACTCGGCCAGCGAGTCGCAAAACTGGTAGGGACTGGTCGGCAGGCCCAGGGTCTCGGCGGCCAGGCGGCGAATGCCTTCGCGGTCCATGGTCAGGCGCGCGGCGCGGGCGGTTGGGATCACGCGCACCAAACCGGTGGCTTCCAGTACTTCGAGCATGGGGGTGGCGATGGCCTCAATTTCGGGCACCACCAGGTCGGGCTTTTCTTCTTCGATCAGTTCCCGCAGCAAGGCTGGGTCGCTCATCACCACGGTGCGCGCGTGGTGCGCCACTTGCTGGCCTGGGGCGTTGTCATAACGGTCCACAGCGATGGTTTCCACGCCCAGGCGCTGCAGCGCAATGATGACTTCCTTGCCCAGTTCGCCGCTGCCGAGCAGCATGACGCGTGTGGCCTTGGGGGACAGGGGGGTGCCGATGGTGGTCATGAGGTTTGCGCGAATGGGCGTCCTGTGAAGAGGATGAAGGGATGAGATTGATTTTATCCAGCCAGTGTGGTCTCGGTCGCTGGTTTGGTCTGCAAGGTCAGCCAGGAATGGACCGGCCAGTCACTGCGACTTTGGTCTTGCGCGCCGCCGTAGATAACCCCACCGCCAGCGACAGCTTCTGGATGATGGGCGGCAAAGGTTTTGAGTCCTTTGAAGTAATCAGGGTTGATGGTGGCGCCGGCCTTGATTTCGATGGCGTGCATCTTGCCGCCGACGGGCAGCAGCAAATCGACCTCGTTGCCTTCGGAGTCACGGTAGAAATACATCTCGGCGCTTTCTCCTGCGTTCAAGCGGTCTTTCATGGCCTCCATGATGACAAAATTCTCAAACAGACTGCCCCAGAGCGGGTCGCGCGCCACTTGTTCTGCGCTGCGCAAGCCCAGCAACCAGCAAGCCAGGCCGACATCGTAAAAATACAGTTTGGGCGCCTTGATCAGGCGCTTACCGGTGTTGGTAAACCAGGGCGGCAGCAAGTGCACGATGTAGCTGGTTTGCAGCAGGTCGATCCAGGTTCTGGCGGTGACATGCGACACGCCGGCATCATTGCCCAGGCTGTTGAGATTGAGCAATTGCCCGGTGCGTCCGGCGCACAAGCGCACAAAACGCTCAAAGCGCTGCAAATCCTGAACGGCGGCAAGCTGGCGCAAATCGCGCTCGACATAGGTGGCAAAGTAGTCGGCCAGGGCCTGTGACGGGTTCAGGCCCTTGTCGTGAATGCGGGGGTAGAAACCCGTGAGAAGGGTTTGCGCCAGACCAGGCGTTGCCACTGTGCCCCTGATGCGGTGCACCTCGGCCACGGTGAATGGCAGCAGGCGCAACACCGCCGTCCGACCGGCCAACGATTGTGAGACTTGTGTCATCAGCTCAAATTGATGGCTGCCCGTGAGAATAAAGCGGCCCGGTTGCGGATTGGTGTCGACCATCCCCTGCAAATAAGACGTCAGCTCGGGCGCGCGCTGTATTTCATCAAAAATGGCGCCCTGCGGGTAGCCCGCCAAAAAACCGCGCGGGTCGTCAGTTGCGAAGCGGCGCACATCAGGGTCTTCCAATGTTACGTAGGGCTTGTCGGCAAACAGACTCCGGGCCAATGTTGTCTTGCCGCTCTGACGGGGGCCAGTGAGTGTAATCACCGGGTACTGGCTGGCCAGGTGTTGCAGTACCGGTGCAATGTTGCGTTGAATCATATCTTGATGGTACCAAAAACCTGCAATTTGAAAATCATTTCTTCAGATTGCAGGTAAATGCCTCTGATCAACTGTTGCCACGAGCTCACGGATTCGTCAAACTCGTGCGGGCTTTTGCCGTGTCAACCTCAGGATGGGGTCAGCAACTGCCCGTCCACCATCTGGATCTGACGCTGGCAGCGCGCCGCCAGACCGGCATCGTGGGTCACGATCAGGCAGGCCGACTGCCTTTCCTGGTTGATGCTTTGCAGCAGCTCAAAAATGTCGTTGGCGCTGTGGCTGTCGAGGTTGCCCGTGGGTTCGTCGGCCAGGATCAGGCGCGGCGACAAGGACAGTGCGCGGGCAATGGCCACGCGCTGCTGCATGCCGCCCGAGAGTTGCGACGGCCGCTTGTGCGCCGCGTCCTTGAGTCCGACCTGCGTCAGCAGCTGCATGGCCTTGTCGTGCGCTTGGGTGCTGGGCCAACCGTCGTCGATGATGGCTGGCATCATCACGTTCTCCAGAGCGCTAAACCCCGGCAGCAGGTGGTGGAACTGAAAAATGAAGCCAATGCTGCGGCCGCGTAGCGCGGTGATGGCGGCGTCACCCAGTTGCGCGGTGTCCTGACCGTTGATCAACAACTGGCCAGCACTGGCGTGCTCGAGCAGGCCGATGATGTTGAGCAGCGTGCTTTTGCCTGAGCCCGACGGCCCGGTCAGCGCGGCAAACTCGCCCTCGGCAATGGCCAGATCAATGCCGTGCAACACTTCGGTGACTACCGGCGTACCCTCGCCGTAGCTTTTGCGCACTTGCTTGAGTTCGACGATGTTGCCCATGGTGCTGGCCGTTTTAGACGCGGATGGCCTGCACCGGGTCCAAACTGGCGGCGCGGCGTGCCGGCAGGCTGGCGGCCAGCAGGCCCACCACCAGCGCCAGGGCGCAGGCGCTGATCACCACCATGGGGTCGAGGTTTGGGCTCACCAGCGCTGAGCCGTCGGCATTGCGCGTGATGCGCGCAAAAAACTGTACCAGGCCCAGCGCCAGTGCCGAGCCCAACACCGAGCCCGCCAGACCATAAAAACTGCCTTGCAGCAAAAACACCGCCATGATGCGCTGCGGGCTGGCGCCCATGGCGCGCAAGATGCCTATTTCTTTCTGTTTTTGCACCACCGACACCACCAGCACGCTGGCAATACCCACCGCCACAATCACGGTCACAAAGGTGCGGATCAGGTTGTTGGAGATGCTCTGGCTGTTCAGGGCCGAGAGCAGTTGCGCGTTGGTTTGCATCCAGCTCTCCACTTGCAAGCCGGTTTGCGCTTGCAAGGGCCGGGCGATGGCCTCGGCTGCGAACAGGTCGGCCACGCGCAGGTCAATCTGCGTGATGCCGCCGGGCAGGTCGAGCAAGGTTTGCGCTACCTTGACGCTGATAAACACCCAGCGCCGGTTCAGATCGCGGTTGCCCATGTCGAAAATACCGGCAATGCTGAACAAATCGTTGCGCCCGTCCATGGTCACCAGCCGGACCTTGTCGCCTACCGTCACGCCCAATTCCTTGGCCAGTTCCATGCCGATGACAGCGTTGGCGCCGCTGACATCAAAACGTCCCGCTTGCAGGTACTTGTCCATGCGCACAATGCGCTGGTAGGCTTGCGCGTCCACGCCCATCATGGCAATGGGCTGGTTGGCATCGGCGCGGGTGGCAAAGCCGGCGCCCGAGAGCATGGGCGACACCGCCAGCACCCCGGGCGTCTGCGCGGCCAGTTGCGCCACTGCCGACCATTGGTCGATGGAGCGCAGGCGTTGCGCACGCGGCTGGATGATGGCGGCCGTTTGGTCTGGTGGCAGCGTGGTGCGGTTGACCGCTTGCGCCGCCTTGAGCACGATATGGGCCTGGCTGCCCAGTGTTTTGTCGATGATGGAGGCTTGCAGTTGGCTGATCAGGGTGGTCAAAAAGATGATCACGGCCACGCCGCCGGTGACGCCCGCCAGGATCAACACAGTTTGCATACGGCCCTCGCGCAGGTAGCGCAGGCACACCATGAGGGCAAAAGGCAGGCGCAACATGCCGCGCCTTACTGGGTCAGCCCGGGAATGGGCTGAGCGTTGCCGCGCGCCACGGGTTCGCTTTTGGGCCGCACCCGGTCGCCTGCTGCGGCGCTGGTCGTGGGCAAGATCACCGTGTCGCCGTTGGCCAGGCCTGTCAGTATTTGCGTCGTGCCAATGCCTTGCAGGCCCAGCGTGACCTCGGCGCGTATCGCTTTGCCATCACGCGCCAGCAGCACAAACGTTTTGCCAGTTGGGTCGCGGCGCAGCGCGTCGGTGCTTAGCCGCAGGGCGTCGGGTGCCTGAGCCGTGATGATCTCCACGCTTACGGTCATGTCGGGGCGCAAAAAGGCCGGTGGCTCCGTGACCCGCAGCTTCAGGTCGACCGTGCCGCGCTGCGCATCGACGGCCGGGGCAATGGTGCTCAGGCTAGCGGCAAACGGCTGGTCCGGGTAAGCGTCGGCGCTGGCGCGGGCCACTTGACCCAGGCGGATGACCTTGAGGTTTTTTTCATCGACGCTGGTCTCAATGCGGGTCTCGGTACCGCTGACCAGCGTCAGCAACACGTGCCCGGGCTGTGCCGTGTCGCCCGGCTCGGCGTTGCGGCTGATCACGGTGGCCGCCACGGGTGCGCGCAGACTCAAGTTGTCCAGCCGCGTGGCCGCCGCTGCGGCTCCGGCCCGTGCTTGCGCCAGTCGTGCCCGGGTGGCGGCCGCTTCGGCACCATGGGTCTGGTTGCTCTGGGTCTGGGCGCTGGCGGCCAGCACCGCGGCGCGCGCGGTTTGGGCTAGGCGCAAGGCGTCGTCCAGGCGCGCTTGCGAAATAAAACCCTGTTTGAGCAGGTCTTGCGCGCGCACCAACTCTTGCTCGGCTTGCACGGCGGCAGCGCGTGCCTGAGCGAGCTGTTGCTCGCTGACCGGCAACTGGACCGAACCCAGCTGGCGCAAGCGCGCCTCGGCTTCGGCCACTGCCGCCTGCGCCGCTTGTAAATTGGCGCTGGCTTCGTCGTCGCGCAGGCGCACCAGCACCTGCCCGGCCTGCACTGCATCGCCTTCTTGCACCAGGATCTGTTCGATGCGTGCGGTGCTCTGGCTCATCACGTCGGTGCGCGCCACACCGGCGATGCGCCCGCTGGTCACCACCGACTGCAGCATCGGCCCCTGCGACACCAGCGTCAGCTCAACGGCGGCGCCGCGCTGCATCCAGGCGACGGCACCTGCGCCCGCCAGCAGCACTGCCACGATCCAGAATAAATACGCGCGCTTGAAGCTCATGCGGCTATTGTCAGGCAAGGCTCGGCGACAATTCTGTTCATGCCTGAATCCATCCTCTCTGTTCAAAACCTGGTCAAACGCTATGGCGAAGCCACGGTGGTCAGCGACCTGTCTTTTGCCATTGCACCGGGTGAATGCCTGGGCGTGATCGGCCCCAATGGTGCGGGTAAAACCACCACCATCCGCATGTGCCTGGGGCTGACGACGCCCGATGAAGGCACGGTGACGGCTTTTGGCCTGCCCATGCCGCGAGATGCGCTAGCCATCAAGGCGCAGCTGGGCGTGGTGAGCCAGATGGACACGCTCGACCCGGACTTCAGCTGCGCCGAGAACCTGCTGGTGTACGGCCGCTATTTCGGCATGAAAGACGCGCAGATTCGCGAGCGTATTCCGTCGCTGCTGGAGTTCGCGTCGCTGACTAGCAAGGCCAACGCCAAACCCGGCGAGTTGTCGGGTGGCATGAAGCGCCGCCTGAGCCTGGCGCGCGCGTTGGTCAACAACCCGCGCCTGCTGTTGCTTGACGAGCCGACCACCGGGCTGGACCCGCAGGCGCGCCACCTGATGTGGGAACGCCTGCAATTGCTGCTGCAGCAAGGCAAGTCGATTTTGCTGACCACGCACTTCATGGACGAGGCCGAGCGCCTGTGCCACCGCCTGCTGGTGGTGGACCATGGCAAAAAAATTGCCGAAGGCGCGCCGCGCGACCTCATCAGGCAATATCTGGAGCCCGACGTGGTGGAGGTGTTTGGCCATGGCGCGCTGGCGCTGGCCGAATCGCCGCTCAAGACGATGGCCGCGCGGGTCGAGGTGAGTGGCGAAACCGTGTTTTTCTACACCCAGGACGCCAAGCCGCTGCTGCAGGCGCTGGCGGCTTACCCGCAGTTGCGCACGCTGCACCGCCCGGCCAATCTGGAGGATTTGTTCCTGAAATTGACCGGTCGCCAAATTCGGGAGGACGCATGAGTACCCACAAGAGCTCAGAAATAAAGCAGTCGGTCTGGCGCGCACCCCAGCTGTCGATGCGCTGGTGGCCGGTGTTTCGACGCAATTGGCTGGTCTGGAAAAAGCTGGCCATTCCGAGCCTGGTCGGCAACATTGCCGAACCGCTGATGTGGCTGGTGGCCTTTGGCTACGGCATGGGCGCGCTGGTGGGCAGCATCACGGTGGACGGCGTGCAAGTGCCCTACATTTTGTTTTTGGCCAGTGGCTCGATTTGCATGAGCGCCATGAACGCCGCCAGTTTCGAGGCGCTGTACTCGGCGTTTTCGCGCATGCACGTGCAAAAAACCTGGGACGGCATCATGAACGCGCCGGTCAATCTGGATGACATCGTGATGGCCGAAATGCTGTGGGCGGCTTTCAAGTCGGTCTTCACTGTGACCGCCATCCTGGGCGTGATGCTGGTGCTTGGCATCAGCTACAGCCCCAAGTTGTTGTTGGCCTGGCCGGTGCTGCTGGGGGTGGGCATTACTTTCAGTTGCGTGGCGCTGATTTTCAACGCGCTGGCCAAAGGTTATGACTTTTTTACCTATTACTTCACGCTTTTTCTGACGCCCATGATGTTCCTGAGCGGCATCTTCTTTCCGCTGGAGCAGTTGCCCGCCGTGGTGCGCGCCATTTCGCAATGGCTGCCCCTGACCAACGCGGTGGTGCTGGTGCGCCCGCTGTTCATGGACCAGTGGCCCACTGACTGGCTGCGTCCGCTGGCGGTGCTTGCGAGCTACGCGGGTCTGGGTTTCTGGGTGGCGCTGGCACTGACGCGCAAACGGTTTCGGGCATGACTGAATTCGCTGAAAAAATCCAGGAACCACGCTTGTGGCGGGGCGACGGCTGGACCGCCCGGGTGGTTAAAAACGAAGATGATGACGGCTGGGCCGTGGCCATGTTCAAGCACGGCGAGTCCGAGCCGGCGCTGGTCGGCCCCTGGACCATGGGGCGCGACAAAAAGAACCCCAAACCGCTGGACGGCAACGCCTTCAGCACCCTGGTCAAGACCGCCCACGAGTTCATTCGCCGCAACGAACAGCACTTGCACGCCACACTGCACCAGAGCATCACCGTCAGTGCCGGATCGACCCGTATCACCGTGTGCCTGGACATCGTGCCCGATGAAGACATGCCTTACGCCATGCTGAGCGCCAAAGACGAGGGGGATGAGCTGCTGGCCGAAGTGCGCGTGGCACCATCGTTCAAGCTCAACCGCAGCAGCGCAGTGGCGTGGGTTGAAGGCGGCTTTGCTCGGCCGGGCGAGCGTTAGTCGGTTTCCAGTTCGGCCAGCCTTGCCAAGGTGGCCGCTTGCTCAGCAGCATCCAGAAACGTGGTGTTGCGCGCCCGCAGTCGCAGCACTGGCAAAGCAATCAGCGACGCCTTCAGGCCCGCGCGAACCCAGCGCAGATCCCGTGGCTCGCCGCGTGCCAGTTTGGAAATGGCCGCGTCATTGGGTTCCAGAAAATGGGCAGTCACCTGCGCATGCTTCACCTTGATCAGGCGCGGCTCCCAGCCGGAGGGCAGTGTGGGTAAATGGGGCGAGACTGGATCCAGATACACGCCGTGCAACTGGTGATACGGGCTGCCTTCGCCCAAGGCTTCGGCCAGGTCAAATACCCGTGGCGGGTCAGTCAGGGTGTAACAGTCGGCATCGATCGACAGCGTCATGTCCAACGGGATGGCTTCCACCTGCGCCATACCAAGTACCGACAAGCTGCCGATGACGACATAGTCACGGTGACCGCAGAGTTTTTGTGCGGCACTCAGCAGGTGCATGAGCACATCAATATTCATGGCGCGGTAGTTGCCAAAAGGACGTTGCTGCTGTTGGCTGTGAACGGTGAATTTTGCCGCATGGCGGGTCCCCAGCCTTGCGCTGGGCCGCACATCAGCGGTGCCAATTCCGAGACAGGCAAGGCCAGCCATTGCCGCCAGCGCTCGACGTAGTCGGCGCTGCACAAGTGCTCGGCTTCCCATCGATTCACCTGTTTGAGCGCGTCCTGAACACGGTTTTTCTGGACAGGCTGGGGTGCGCACAGCAAGTCAATGGCCAAATGCTGGTGCTGCATCAAGCGTTGCAACTCGCGCTGCTGCTGCGCCTGGCGCGCCTGGCGTCGCGGGTCGATGACAGATTGCGCCGCCTCAGGGGACAGTACAACCGCAACGGTTTTGTGATGGCGCTCAATGGCTACCGGGCTGTGCGCGAGTTGGCCCAGCAGGGCGCCGAAATTTTGTTTGGCCTGTGATGCGGTGAACGTAAGCATGGTCATATTTTAGACAAAACTTTAATTTTGGACAAAATTGAGCTTCAAATTTAGCCACAGGACCGTCAGACCAGTCAGAGTCACCTTGTGCCTGTGGGTGTCGTGCCCGGTGCCAATAAAAAAGCGCCCTTGTCTGACCAAGGGCGCTATGAAGGACCCTGGCGGGTCCGAGTGCTCATTCAGCTGTTCGGGTGCTCACCAGCGCCTTGGCGCCTATCCCGAGCAACATGGCGATGCCAACCAGAGGCATGATGACCGCATAAGCCAGACCGATGAAGGGGGCAGCGACCAGCTTGCCGGCTGTTGCCAGGGCAGTCAGTAGCTTGCGCCCTTTGGGGTTGGCCATCATGGCCTTGCCGGCAGACCATGCGAGGATCGAGATGCCAACCAAAGGAAGCGACATGGCATAGACCAGGCCAATGAACGGGGCGGCAAAGAACAGGGCCACATTTTTCAGGTAGGTGGGGGCTCTTTTGGCAGCCTGCGTTTGCACCAGGGCTTTGCCGCCGATCCAGGCCAGCATGGCGATGCCGATCAGGGGCAGCAACACCGCGTAAGCCAGACCGATGAACGGTGCTGCCAGAGCGAGTGCCAGGCTCTTGAAGCCATGTTGCTTTTCAAGGACTTCAACAGGCTGTGCTGCACTGAAACTGACTTCTGGCACCGGAACCACTGACAGCACCGGGGCCGACATGGCCTTGGCGGCACTGGCTTCAATCATCTCGGGTGACAGAGGTTTACGCATGAAATCCGAGACGCCTGCGGCCTTGGCGCGCGATTCGTTTTCGGTGGTGCCAAAGCCGGTGATGATGACCACAGGAGTCCAGGGCCGACTGGATTTGACGTGTTCAGCCAGTTCAACCCCATCCATGCCGGGCATCTTGATGTCGGTGAAGACGACATCAAACTCTTGTTCGCGAATCTGTTTCAGGGCTTCGTGGGCATTCTGGGCGGTTGTGACGATATAGCCTTTGCTTGACAAAACACGGTTGAAGCTTTTGCCAACCACAGCGTCATCATCGACGACCAGGACTTTACGCAGTGCACTCATGATATTTCTCCTTAAGGTTCAATTGGGTTCAGACTGCTTATCTCTAAGCATAGCCCGTGCCAACTTGAAAATACTTAAAAAAATCTATATGAATCAATGCGTTGCGAAAATATCCAGGCAGTTTTTAGAATCTGAAGCGCGCTTAAAAAGCGGGAAAGTACATTGATTTTATACACATGGCTGGCTGCTTTTGCCGAAAATCCAATAAAACCAATTGAAATCAACAAGTTACTGAAGATATGGGCTCGTATATATTTTTTGTACAAGCCGTGGCTTGTCTGGCGACCGTGATGGGGCTCAAGTCGACAGCGGCTTGAGCAGTTCGGCCAGATCGCTCTCGGAAAACAGGGGCTGCTTACGCCCGACCGAGCCGCTGTACATGCTTTCAGCCAGCGCCGCTTTGCGTTCCTGCAGCGCCAAAATACGTTCCTCGATGGTGCCTTGTGCCACCAGTTTCACCACCCACACGCTGTTGCTCTGGCCGATGCGGTGGGCGCGGCCGGTGGCCTGGGCCTCAACGGCCGGGTTCCACCAGGGATCAAAATGGATCACGGTGTCGGCCTGCGGCAGGTTCAGGCCTACGCCGCCCGCTTTCAGACTGATCAGAAACAGGGGCACCTGGCCACTGGTGAACTGGTCAATGAGCGCGTCACGGTTCTGGCTCTGGCCGGTCAGCTTGACCCATGGGATGTCGCGCTGTTTCAGCTCGGCCTCGATCAGCATCAACATGCTGGTGAATTGCGAAAAAAGCAAAATGCGCCGCCCCTCAGCCAGCATCTCGGGCAGCATGACCATCAGTTGTTCCAGCTTGGCTGACGCCTTGACCTTTTTGGCAGCGTCTAGCTTGAGCAAATGCGGGTCGCAGCAGACCTGGCGCAGTTTCAAGAGTGCGTCCAGACTGGTGATTTGCGACTTGGCCAGGCCCTTGGCATCAAGCGCCTCGCGCACGGTTTTTTCCATGCCCAGGCGGATGGTTTCATACAGGTCAGCCTGTTTGCCGGACAGTTCGACGCGCATCACGGTCTCAATCTTGGGTGGCAGCTCATGGGCCACCAGTGCCTTGGTTCGGCGCAGCATGAAGGGCGTGACGCGGGCACGCAGTTGCTGCAGTGCTTCGGGGTCGCCCTGTTTTTCGATGGGGCCGCGAAACAGTTCGGCAAAACGCTTTTGACTGCCCAGAAAGCCCGGCATCAAAAAGTGGAACAGGCTCCAGATCTCGCCCAAGTGGTTTTCCATTGGCGTGCCCGACAGGCACAGGCGGTGCCTGCTGTTGAGCTCGCTGGCCACCTGCGCTGCGTTGGTGTTGGCGTTCTTGATGTTTTGCGCTTCGTCGAGCACCACCAGATGCCACTGCGCCTCAAGCCAGCGCTCGCGGTCGCGGTGCAGCAGGGAATAAGGCGCAATCACGATGTCGTGCGCCATCATGTTGGCTGCCACCTCGTGGCGGTCCTTGCCGTGGATCACCAGACTGCGCAGGCCGGGGCAAAAGCGCTCGGCTTCGCGCTGCCAGTTACCCATCAGGCTCACCGGGGCAATGATCAGCGCCGGGTGGGTCAGGCGCCCAGCGTCTTTTTCGATCTGGATGTGCACCAGCGTTTGCAGTGTTTTGCCCAGGCCCATGTCGTCGGCCAGAATGCCGGCCAGGCCGTACTCGCGCAAAAACTGCAGCCAGTTCACGCCTTGCTGCTGGTACGGGCGCAGGCTGGCGTTGACGCTTGGGGGCAACAACACTTCGGGCAATTCGGCGCGGCCCTGCAGGCCTTGCACCAGTTCGCGCAGGTGTTGCGCGCCTTGCCAGATCGCACCTTCGCCTAAAGCGGCAGTGGTGCGCATGGCGTCCAGGCGCGACAGTTTCAGGCTGTCGCCAGCAAAATCATGGTCGCGCTCGCCGACCAGCTCCAGCAGCGCGCCCAGCCAGGGTTTGAGGTTGTTGGTGGGCAGGCGAATAAAACCGCCCGTAGGCGCGGGCAGGTAAACGAAAGGTGCCAGCTCGGGCAGGCCGGTGACCGCATCACGCGGACTGTTGGCCGCCATTTTGATGAGTTCGGGCAGCAGCGGCAGGATGTTGTGACGTTCGCCGTTGATCTCCATGCCCAGCGACAAGTCAAACCAGGGCGAGGTGGCTTCGTCGTCGAAGCGCACGTCCAGCGCCTCGCCGTGCTGAATCCAGCCGCTCAGCGCGTTGTCCAGTGACACGTCAAAACCGGCCTGGCGCAGCGGGCCGTAGTTGTTGTCGGCCCAGTGCAGCCAGGCTTGCTGGGATGCGCGACCCGAAATGCCAAACACGCCAGGGCTGGCGGCGGTGAGGCCGAGTTGCAGCAAACTGGCGATCGCTTCCAGCTCGGCTTGCGGGTCGCGGTGCAGCAGCAGGCGGCCCTGCGCGTTATCTATCAGCACCGTGGTGCCCTGGCCCACCCACCAGCCACGGTGGCCGGCGTAGTCAAAGCGCAGTGTGGCTTGCACCAGGCCCAGTGTTGGCGCGTCAGCCGCTGCCGTTGGCGTCAGATGCAGGCAGGCCCTGGGCGTGATGCCGGTCAGGGTGTGCAGTGGCTCGATGACCGGCGGCAAGGGCACCGGCCCCAGCCGCTCGGCCAGCACGGCATGGTGTTTTTTCAAGGCGGCCGCTTTCAGCGGCGGGCTACGCAGCAGCACCGCCACCTGGCCCAGGCTCATGTCCTTGACACGGGCCAGACCGCAGATGCCACGCTGGCTGTCCAGGTAAAGCGGCGGGTTGTTCAGGCACAACTGCGCCATGGAATGCTCGAGCCTGGCGCGCAACACCCAGGCGCTGTCATCGGCTTGCGCTGACGTGAGCTCGTGCCATTGCCAGAGCACGTCCAGCGCTGGCCCCCATTGCGCGGGCGTCGTGGGCTGCCCATTCTTGTCACCGATGAAAAGACGCCCGGTGCTGGCGGCCAGCTCAAGCGCCTGGACCCCGTATTTGCCCTCTATCGTGACCCGTGACTTGGCGTTGTAGCTGTAAAAATAAGCGCTGGACGCGCTCGGCATGGCGTGCATCAACTGCAGCACGTCGTGGTCGGCCTCGGTAGCCAGGTCGTAAACGGGCTGGCCGCTGACGGGCATGGACTTGATAGGCTTGGCCTTGGCCCAGGCGCCGTTGACCTTGGTGTAAGACACCACCGCTTCGAGTGTCAGTAGCGGGTGAGGCCCTTGCGGCGCAATGATATTGAGCAAGTACAGAAACTGCTCGTGGCGCAGCTCTTTTTCGCTGCGTTGAGCCGCCAGGGGGGCGTTGGCAGCACCGCGTTCGAGTTCACCCAGCCAGCGGATCACCTGGTTTTCGGCTTCAAGCCGGGCGGCGGCCTGGCGCCTTTCCAGATCGGCTTGGCGCTGCGCCGCCAGTTCCTGTTCCGTGTAGGGTCTGGCGCTCGGCGCGGGTGCGCTGGCGCCCAGAATCTGCTGGCCCTTATACGCGGCCTTGATCA
>JAQSDS010000332.1 GCA_029946045.1 Rhodoferax sp. | reverse complement strand
AAACCAACGCCTTAACTGGCTGCCAGTACTGCCGCATCAGGGGGCTGCGGTGGGGTTCATTTGGCAGGCGGGTGAAAAGTGTCACGGAACTCGTGCATCAATCAATTGCCGCCCGGCTTGAAGCTCGAGAGTTATTACGTTTGTCATCATCAACATGAGAACTGGCGCTGTCAACAGGCCAAGCCCTGCTGCGGTAACATGGTTCTGAACCATGACTGAAGATCCATCTTTCGACGCCTTACCGCTTTTCCCGCTGGAACTGGTGCTGTTTCCGGGGGGCTTTCTGCCCTTGCGGATTTTTGAGGTGCGTTACCTCAACATGGTGAGCAAATGCGCAAAAGCAGGCACACCGTTTGGCGTGGTGACGCTGGCCCGCGGTTCCGAAGTGCGCTTGGCAGCCAGCGACGCAGCCGGTGGCGACAGTTCAGGGCAAGCGGTTTTTCACCCGGTGGGAACGCTGGCGCGCATTACCCATTTGAGTCGGCCGCAGCCGGGCCTGATCATGATCAGCTGCACCGGAACGCAGCGTTTTGAACTTGCGCAGCCCGAATTGCTCAAGCATGGCCTGTGGGTGGGAAAAGCCAGGCTGTTACCGGACGACCAAAGCGTGCCCATACCAGAAGACTTGCTGCCGGTGGCGAGCGCCCTGGCGCGGGTGCTTGACACCCTGAAGGCCCAGGGTGTGACGCCCGAGCAGATGCCGATTCAACCGCCTTATGGGCTGCATGACTGTGCCTGGGTGGCCAACCGCTGGTGCGATTTGCTGCCCATGGCGCTGGCGCAAAAGCAGCGGCTGATGACGCTAGACAACCCGCTGCTGCGGCTGGAACTGGTGAGTGATTTGCTGGAACGCAACGGCATCGCCACCTGATACTTTGCGGGTCAGACCACTCGCAAAGCGACCCCGACCGAAGGGCGCATGCTCTGACCCCAACGAATCATGGGTGTCCTTGCGGGTCAGACCACTCGCAAAGCGACCCCGACCGAAGGGCGCATGCTCCGACCCCAACTAACTTGAGACCTTGCGGGTCAGACCACTCGCGCAGCGACCCCGACCGAAGGGCGCATGCTCTGACCCCAACCGATCAGGAACCATAAAGCATCCTGATGCCGCGCTTTCGGCACCCAGCGTGAGCCATCGCATGACCGCACGCACATGCTCGGCTGTGACGCCAGGCTCGGGTTGCAGGCCCAACAGGTGGTCGCGCAGCTGAGCGTAATAGGCCAGGTAGTTGCCGGGGGGCTGAGGCGCAGCGCAGCGCACCGACACCGGGGCCGCGACCCCGGCCATGCTGGCCATGTGAAGCAGCTGGCCCGGCTGCGGGTCGTGCCCCCAGTCGGCCAGCGCGGCCAACTGCGGGCGCTGGCCGGCTTTGAGCGCATCTTCCTGCGGGTCGAGCCCCAGCTTGGTGAAGCTGCCCTGGGTGCCGTGCACACACCAGCGCGGCCCCGGTTCGGCCACCAGCGTGCTGGCATGCAACAGCACGCGCAGCCCGCCCTGCGGCGTGTCATAACGCAACACGGCGTGAAACCAGTCGTTGACCAGTGCGCCGTCGCGCACCTTGGCTTGTTCCAGCAGCAGGGCATCAGGCTGGCCAAACAGCACCAGGGCCTGGTCCAGCAGGTGTGGCCCGAGGTCGAACCAGAGGCCCGAGCCGGGCAGATTTTGCTCGCGCCAGCGCACCGGCACAGTAGGACGGTAACGGTCAAAGTGCGAGTCCAGCTGGACCACCCGGCCCAACTGACCGCTGGCAATGACTTGTTGCAGCGCCAAAAAATCGCTGTCGAAGCGCCGGTTCTGAAAGACCGTGAGCACCCTGCCCTGCTGGCTAGCGAGTTCGAGCAAGGCATCGGTCTCGGCCAGGGTGACGGTACAGGGTTTGTCGACCACCACATGTTTGCCTGCCAGCAGCGCGGCCCGGGCCAGTTCAAAATGGCTGTCATTGGGGGTGGCGATGACCACCAGGTCAATGGCGGGGTCGGCCAGGACGGCCCCGACGGTAGCCACACAGCGCACGGCCGGCCAGTCGCGCTGCACGGCATCAACCTGGCGTGTGACGATGCAGGCCAGATGCAGGCCGGGCACGCCGGCAATGAGCGGGGCGTGGAAGACGCGGCCGGCGGCGCCGTAGCCGATCAGGGCGACGTGCAGGGGCGCATGAGGAGGGAGTTGCTTGTCTGTTATCGGTTTCATGCCCGAATCATCACAGAAAATCGCGCACAATTTGGCCATGCTTCACTTTTTTCCAGCGCCGATCAACGGTGCCCTAGCCAGCATCTTGATGCTGCTTAACATTTTGTTCTGGGTACCGATTTTGCTGTTGGTGGCCACGGTCAAGTTGCTGCTGCCTTTTAGACAGGTGCGGCTGGCTCTTGACCCGGTGCTGCTGCGTATTGCCGAGGCCTGGATTGCGGGCAACAGCGGCTGGATGCGCCTGACACAGGCGATGCAATGGGAGGTGAGTGGCCTGCAAGACCTGAGCCCGCGCCAATGGACCCTGGTGCTTTGCAACCACCAGTCGTGGGTGGATATTCTGGTGTTGCAGCATGTGCTGAACCGGCGCATCCCGCTGCTCAAGTTTTTTCTTAAAAAACAGCTGATCTGGGTGCCCATCATGGGGCTGGCCTGGTGGGCGCTGGAGTTCCCGTTCATGCGCCGCCACAGCGAGGCTTTTCTGCAGCAGCACCCGCAAGAGCGCGGCAAGGACGCTGCCACCACCCGCGCCGCCTGCGAAAGATATGCGTTGGTGCCTACCAGCGTGATGAATTTTGTCGAGGGCACGCGCTTTACCCTGGCCAAGCAGCAACGCCAGCGGTCACCCTACCGGCACCTGCTCAAGCCCAAGGCTGGGGGTATTAGCCTGGCGTTGGATGCCATGGGCGAAAAGTTTGGTGCGGTGCTCGAC
>JAQSDS010000331.1 GCA_029946045.1 Rhodoferax sp. | reverse complement strand
ATTTCTATCTAAAAAAATGAAACCTTTTGCATTTGTATTTCCGGGCCAGGGTTCGCAATCCGTGGGCATGCTCGATGCCTGGGCTGATCACCCGCAAGTGCGGGACGCCCTGCAAGAAGCCTCTGACGCCTTGAGCGAAGACATTGGCCTGCTGATCAAAGAGGGCCCCAAGGAGGCGCTGGCGCTGACCACCAACACCCAGCCCGTGATGCTGGTCGCCGGTGTGGCGGCCTACCGGGTCTGGATGGCTGAAGTGGGTGTGGCGCCGCAAGCCCTGGCGGGTCACTCGCTGGGCGAGTATTCGGCGCTGGTGGCTGCTGGCGTGCTCACTTTGGCGCAAGCCGCACCGCTGGTGCGTTTTCGGGCACAGGCCATGCAAGACGCCGTGCCGGTGGGCGTGGGCGCCATGGCTGCGATTTTGGGCATGGATGCCGCCAAGGTCAGTGCGGGCTGCGCCGAAGTCACCGCCTCTTTTGGCCCTGGTTCCCTTGAGATCGTCGAAGCCGTCAATTTCAATGACCCCGGCCAGACCGTGATTGCGGGCTCCAAGGCGGCTGTCGAGCAAGCTTGCGTGGCGCTGAAAGCCCAGGGCGCCAAGCGCGCCTTGCCTTTGCCGGTGTCGGCGCCGTTTCACTCCAGGCTGATGAAGCCGGCAGCGCTCAAGCTCAAGGAGAAACTGCAGTCAACAGCCTTCGCAGCACCTCAAATAGCGGTGGTCAATAACATCGATGTGGCGGTTGAGCAGGATGCCGACCGCATTCGCGACGCGCTGTATCGCCAGGCTTTCGGTCCGGTGCGCTGGGTCGAGTGTGTGCAGGCGCTGGGTGCGCGCGGCTTGCCCAACTTGGTCGAGTGTGGCCCGGGCAAGGTGCTGGCGGGCATGACCAAGCGTATCAACGCCGAGATGCAGGGCCTGCCCCTGTTTGATCTGGCCAGCCTGGCCGAAGTCAAAACTTTTATTCTGGATGCGCAAACAACATGAGCGAAGTCAAATTTGAAGGCCAGGTGGCCCTGGTCACAGGCGCATCGCGCGGCATCGGTGCGGCTATTGCGCTCATCCTGGCTGAACGCGGCCTCAAAGTCATCGGGACCGCCACCAGCGCCGACGGCGCAGCCAAGGTGTCGCAGTCGCTGTCGGCCTTTGCGGGCTGCAGTGGCCGGGTGCTGGACGTCAATGACCCGGCTGGCGTGGATGCGCTGATCGAGACAATAGTCAAGGAGCATGGCGGCCTGCAGATACTGGTCAATAACGCCGGCATCACGCGCGACAACCTGGCCATGCGCATGAAGGACGACGAGTGGGATGCGGTGCTCGACACCAACCTCAAGGCCGTTTTTCGCATGAGCCGTGCGGTCATGCGCACCATGATGAAGCAGCGCTACGGCCGCATCATCAGCATCACCTCGGTGGTGGGCGCTTCCGGCAACCCGGGGCAAGCCAACTATGCCGCCGCCAAAGCGGGTGTAGCCGGCATGACGCGCGCCCTGGCGCGCGAGCTGGGCTCGCGTAACATCACGGTCAACTGCATTGCCCCAGGTTTCATTGAAACCGACATGACCGCCAATTTGGCTGACGAGCAGCAAAAAGCCCTGCTGAGCCAGATTCCCCTGGGTCATCTCGGCAAACCGGCCGACATTGCCCACGCGGTGGCATATCTGGCGTCGCCGCAGGCAGCTTACGTCACAGGACAAGAATTGCACGTTAATGGTGGTATGTTCATGGCCTGAGGGCCAACGCCATTGATGTCACAATAAAGCCGCGTTATCCGTACGGCCGCCGGGTTCAGGAGTCCTCTCCAAGCCCGGCTAAAATCACGGATCTTTTCACAACCCTTTGAGGGAACCCATGAGCGATATCGAAGCACGCGTTAAAAAAATCATTGCCGAACAACTCGGTGTTGAAGAATCCCAAGTTACCAACGAAAAAGCCTTCGTGGCTGATCTGGGCGCAGACTCCCTGGACACCGTTGAACTTGTGATGGCACTGGAAGACGAGTTCGGCATTGAAATCCCGGACGAAGATGCTGAAAAAATCACCACGGTGCAAAACGCCGTCGACTACGCGACAAACCACAAAAAAGCGTAATCCTGAAGGCGATCACCCTGCGTGGGTGTCGCCAGCGTCAGCACCACAAGCCGGTCATCGACAGGGCCTGGATGCTGGCAGTAGCTAATTTTCATCCCACCCCGTCCTGGGGTGGGGTTTTATACGGACGAACCTCTGACTGCTTATGAATATGCCTCGTCGTCGTGTTGTCGTTACCGGTTTGGGTTGTGTCAGTCCCGTTGGCAACACGGTTGACACGACCTGGGCTAACTTGCTGGCGGGTCAGTCCGGTGTGGGTTTGATCACCCATTTCGACGCATCTACCTTCAACTGCAAAATCGCAGCCGAGGTCAAGGGCTTCGACATCGAGTCCTACATGAGCGCCAAAGAGGCGCGCACCATGGACACCTTCATTCACTACGGTATAGCGGCTGCAGCTCAGGCTGTGGCCGATGCCGGGCTGCCCACCGGCGACGACTTGAGTGAAGAACTGGCCACGCGCATTGCCTGTGTGATCGGCTCCGGCATCGGCGGCTTGCCGATGATCGAAAACGTGCACACCGAATTTGTTCAGCGCGGTGCACGTCGCATTTCGCCCTTTTTTGTGCCGTCCACCATCGTCAACATGATCGCTGGCCACGTATCGATCCGTTTTGGCTTCAAGGGTCCGAATCTGGCCATCGTCACCGCCTGCACCACCGGCCTGCATTGCATTGGTCAGGGTGGTCGCATGATCGAGTACGGTGATGCCGACGTGGTGGTCGCTGGTGGTTCCGAGGCCACGGTGTCGGCGCTGGGTGTGGGTGGTTTTGCCGCCATGCGCGCCCTCAGCACCCGCAACGACGACCCCGCTACCGCCTCGC
>JAQSDS010000330.1 GCA_029946045.1 Rhodoferax sp. | reverse complement strand
TGTCCGACATGCTGGCCCTATTGCAAGAGCTGCAGCCCAGCACGCTCGACTGGGTCGGCACCAGCATGGGCGGTTTGATTGGCATGGTGGTGGCCGGCCTGCCCGAGGCCCCGGCCTGTGCCAAAGTGCGCCGCCTGGTGCTCAACGATGTCGGCCCGACGCTTGAGTGGCAGGCCCTGCAACGCATTGGCCAGTACCTTGGCAACACCGGTGCCTTCGCCACCGAGCAGCAAGCCGCCGATGCCATGTTGACCGTTTCCAGCACCTTCGGCCCGCACACCCCGGCCGAGTGGCTGGCACTGTGCCGCCCCATGCTCAAGCCGCTGGGCGACGGCAGCGGCCGACTCACGCTGCACTACGACCCGGCGCTGGCCGCCCCCTTTGCCGACGCCACCCCCGAATCCACCGCCCAGGGTGAGGCCTTGTTGTGGCAG
Source organism: Rhodoferax sp. (assembly GCA_029946045.1). Lineage (GTDB taxonomy): Bacteria > Pseudomonadota > Gammaproteobacteria > Burkholderiales > Burkholderiaceae_C > Rhodoferax. Next base: position 2,492 of record JAQSDS010000330.1, on the reverse strand, counting down.
GCCTACGACCACATCAGCGCCCAGACCCTGCTGGTTCGCGGTGCCGACTCCGACCTGCTGTCGCGCCAAACCGCACAAGCCATGACGCAGCGCGGCCCCAAGGCCCGGCTGATCGAATTTGCCGGCGTTGGTCATGCCCCCACCTTTGTCGCCAAAGACCAGGTCAACGCCGTGGTGTCGTTTTTTCTGGAGCAGCCGTGATGCCAAAAACCATCGCGGCGAGGGCGCCGCTCCCACAGGGAATGCGCCGCTCTCACAAAATCCTGGCTGCCCTGCCTTTGTGGGAGGGCCGCCCTCGGCCCGATGGCTTTAAGGTGACTTCATGAAAAGCCAAGCCACTGCCCACCCTGATCCCGCCACCAAACCGGTCCTGCCGGTGGTCGCCGCCACGGCTGACAGCTTGCCGGAGCAGGCCCATGCGCTGACGCGCGCGCGCGCTTTTGCCGAGCCGCTGCTGGCCACCGAACTGCTTGACACTGGTGAAAACATCCTGGCCCATGCCGACGCCGTGGCGGCCATTTTGCGCAGCATTGGTGGCTCCGAAGCCATGCAGGCCGCCAGTTATCTGGTCTACACCTGCGACCATCTGAACCGCCCGCAAGAGGTGATCGCCAAGGCTTTTGGCGACAATTTTGCCGCGCTCGCCATGGAAACCACCAAGCTGGTGCGGGTGCAGCGCCAGGCCCGACTGGTGCGCGCACGTGGCCATGCCACCGGCCTGCAGCCCGCTGCCATGCAGACCGAAAATGTGCGCAAAATGCTGCTGGCGTTTTCGCGCGACCTGCGCGTGGTCATGCTGCGCCTGGCCTCGCGCTTGCAAACCTTGCGCTTTTTTGCCGCCACCAAATTGCCGGTTCCTGAGGGCATCGCCGCCGAGGCCCTGCAGGTCTTTGCGCCGCTGGCCAACCGCCTGGGCATTTGGGAAATCAAATGGGAAATGGAAGACCTGGCGTTTCGTTTTCAGGAGCCCGACAGCTACCGCCAGGTGGCCAGCTGGCTCGACGAAAAACGCACCGAACGCGAAGCCTACGTAGAGCACCTGCGCGCCCAGCTTCAGGCCGACCTGATCGCCAGCGGCCTCAGCGCCACGGTCTCGGGCCGGCCCAAGCACATCTACAGCATCGTCAAGAAAATGCGCGGCAAGGGGCTGGACTTCGCACACATCTACGACGTGCGGGCGCTGCGCATTCTGGTGGCCAACGTGCCCGAGTGCTACGCAGCCCTGAGCTGGGTGCACAGCCATTTCAAGCCCATCGCCGAAGAATTCGACGACTACATCGCCAAACCGAAGGTCAACGGCTACCAGTCGCTGCACACCGTGGTGCGCGACAGTGGCGGCCAGGTCTGCGAGATCCAGATCCGCACCCAGGCCATGCACGAGCATGCTGAAAACGGCGTTGCCGCCCACTGGGCCTACAAGGAAGCTGGCGCCAAAGGCTATGCCGGCGTGTCGGCCAGCGGTGCCTACGACGCCAAAATCGCCGTGCTGCGTCAGTTGCTGGAATGGGAGCGTGACCTGTCGGGCACCCCAACCCAGGGCATGCTCGACGACCTCATTTACGTGCTTACGCCTGAGGCCGCCATTGTCGAACTGCCGCAAGGCGCCACTGCGGTCGATTTCGCCTACAGCGTGCACACCAGCCTGGGTCACCGCTGCCGGGGCGCGCGCGTCGACGGCGTCATGGTGCCGCTCAACACGCCGCTCAAAAACGGCCAGACGGTCGAAGTCATCACGGTCAAAGAGGGCGGCCCCTCGCGCGACTGGCTCAACCCCGAACAAGGCTACCTCGTCAGCCACCGTGCGCGCACCAAAGTGCGGGCCTGGTTCAACGCCCTGGCGTTGGCCGAGACCACCGCCAAAGGCCGGGAAGCCGTCGAAAAATTGTTGCAACGCGAAGGCAAAACCGCCCTCAAGCTCGACGACCTGGCCTCCCAACTCGGTTTTACCTCGGCCGACGCCTTGTTTGAGGTGGTCGGCAAAGAAGAGTTTTCGTTGCGCGCCATCGAGCAACTGCTGCGTCCCGACGAACCCAGCCAGCACGACCTCGAAGCGCCGCTCATCCGCAAACCCCGCAGCGACAGCAACCCCAGCAAGGGCGGCCTGCTGGTGGTGGGAGTGGACTCGCTCTTGACACAAATGGCCAAGTGCTGCAAACCCGCGCCGCCCGACACCATCTGCGGCTTTGTCACCCGCGGCAAGGGCGTCAGCGTGCACCGCACCGACTGCCCCAATCTGAAGGAAATGGTCGCTAAAAATGGCGAACGTTTGATTGACGTCGAATGGGGCCTCAACCAGGCCGCCGGCGGTTCGGTGTTCCCGGTCGACGTGGCAGTGCAAGCGCAAGACCGCCAAGGCCTGCTGCGCGATATCTCCGAGGTGTTTACCAAGGAAAAAATGAACGTCATCGGTGTCCAGACCCAATCCATCAAAGGCACCGCCTGGATGACCTTCACGGTCGAAGTTGCCGACTCTGGCCGCCTTCAGAAAGTGC
>JAQSDS010000329.1 GCA_029946045.1 Rhodoferax sp. | reverse complement strand
AAGACATCGGCAATTTTGAGCAGTTGGTTGGCCTGGATGGCATCGCGCACCGCCTGATGCCCGTGCTCGGTGCAACTGCACATGGCCTTGGTCTTGGGCGTGACCGAGTAGTCTGCCCCTGCAGTGAAAATCAGCAACTGCTCGACCAGCCCGGTGCAGGAACCACACGACGCGCTGGCCTTGGTGTGTTTGCGCACTTCGTCCAGCGTGAACAAGCCTTTTTCCTTGATGACCTTGCAAATCGTGCCCTTGGTCACGCCGTTGCAGCCGCAGACTTCGTCGCTGTCTTTCATGGCGGCGGCCTTGTTGTGGCCCTGGTGGCCGGTGTCGCCGATGTTGGATTCGCCAAACATCAGCTTGTCGCGAATGTCGGCAATCGGGCGGCCATCGCGCAGCAGCTTGAAGTACCAGCTGCCATCGACCGTGTCGCCGTACAGGCAGGCACCTACCAGCTTGTCGTCTTTGAGCACCAGTTTTTTGTAGACCCCGCCCTTGGGGTCGCTCATGATGATTTCTTCCGTGCCTTCACCACCACCAAAATTACCGGCTGAAAAAAGGTCAATGCCGGTGACCTTGAGCTTGGTCGAGGTCAGCGACCCGACATAGCGGCCAATGCCAAACTGCGCCAGGTGGTTGGCTGCCACCTTGGCCTGCTCGAACAGTGGGGCCACCAGCCCGTAAGCGGTGCCACGGTGGGCGGCGCATTCACCCACGCTGTAAATGCGGGCGTCGGTGATGGTTTGCAGGGTGTCGTTGACCACAATGCCCTTGTCGCAGTGCAGGCGCATGCTTTGCGCCAGTTCCACGTTGGGGCGAATACCGACTGCCATGACGACCAGGTCGGCGGGGACCTGAGTGCCGTCCTTGAACTTGATCGCAGTAACCCGTCCATTCGGCCCCCCGACCAGTTCCTGGGTTTGTGCGCCCATCAGGAAGCTCAGACCGCGTTCTTCCAGTGACTTTTGCAGCAGCTTGCCTGCCACTTCGTCGAGTTGGCGCTCCATCAAAGTGGGCATGACGTGCACCACACTCACCGTCATGCCGCGCAGCATCAGACCGTTGGCGGCCTCCAGGCCGAGCAGCCCACCGCCAATCACCACCGCATGTTTGTAGGTGGTCGCCGCTTCGATCATGGCGTTGGTGTCGGCAATGTCGCGGTAGGCGATCACGCCTTGCAGGTCTTTGCCCGGAATCGGCAGCATGAAGGGGTTGGAGCCGGTGCACATCAGCAGGCGGTCGTACTCGGCGCTGACGGTTTCACCTGTGGCATTTTGCGCGTGCACGACACGCTTGACGCGGTCCACCGAGCTCACGCGCCAGCCGGCGTGTAGGGTGATGTGGTTGTCGGTGTACCAGGACCAGTCGTTGAGCACGATCTCGTCCAGCGTCTGTTCGCCGGCCAGCACGGGCGACAGCAGAATGCGGTTGTAGTTAGGGTGGGGTTCGGCGCCAAACACCGTGATGTCGTACAAATCGGGCGCTATTTTGAGCAACTCTTCCAAAGTACGGACACCGGCCATGCCGTTGCCGACCATGACGAGTTTCATCTTGGTTTTTGGGGTGATGCGCATGTCCATGTCAGGCCGCCTTTTCTACGTGAGCTTGCCGGGTGTACAAAAAGTCGATCACGGCCTTGCGGTATGTCAGGTACTGCGGGCTGTCGGCCAGTTGCACCCGGTTGCGCGGACGCGGCAGGTCGACGCTGAGCACCTCGCCAATGGTGGCGCTGGGGCCGTTGGTCATCATCACGATCTTGTCGGACAGCAGCACGGCTTCGTCGACATCGTGTGTCACCATCACCACCGTGCTGTGGGTGCGCGCCACAATTTCCAGCAACTCGTCTTGCAGCTTGGCGCGGGTCAGGGCGTCGAGCGCGCCAAAGGGTTCGTCCATCAGCAGCACTTTGGGCTCCATCGCCAGGGCACGGGCAATGCCCACACGTTGTTTCATGCCGCCCGAGATTTCGCCGGGTCGCTTTTGCGCGGCGGGGGTCAAGCCCACCAATGCCAGGGCAGCATCGGTGCGGGCCATCAGTTGCGCCTTGTTTTCACTGGTCGCGCCCGTGGTTTTGTTGGCTGCACCAAAGACCCGCTCTACCCCCAGATAGACGTTTTCAAAACAGGTGAGCCAGGGCAGCAGGGAGTGGTTTTGAAACACCACCGCGCGGTCCGGGCCGGGGCCGGCAATTTCGCGGTTATCGCACAGCAGGTGGCCTTGCGTGGGTGTGGTCAGACCGGCGATCAGGTTGAGCAGGGTCGACTTGCCACAACCCGAGTGGCCGATGAGCGCCACAAACTCGCCCTTGGCCACCGTCAGATGGATGTCGCGCAGGGCGCAGAACGGTCCTTTTTTGGTCTTGAAAGTTTGTTCGACAGCCACAACGTCGATGAACTTGCTGGTCTGGTTGGCATGCATGATGATCCTTTGGCGTAAAAAGTGAGGCTTTAAATCAGTTGAGGACAGAGCAAAATTTCACTGTGTGTAAATTTTTGGTCTGTCCCGCAAGGTCTTAGGTTTTCACCTCTTCAAATGTGAAGGCTGTAGCGATCTTGATCAAGGCATATTCGAGAATCAGGCCGACGATGCCAATCACAAAAATGGCGATGATGATGTTCTTGACGTTCAGGTTGTTCCATTCGTCCCAGACCCAGAAGCCAATGCCAACGCCACCGGTCAGCATCTCGGCGGCCACAATCACCAGCCAGGCGGTGCCCACTGCCAGCCGCACGCCGGTCAGCATGTAGGGCAGCACCGATGGGAACAAAATCTTGGTGACGATCTTCCATTCGCTCAAGTTCAGTACCCGCGCCACGTTCATGTAGTCCTGCGGCACGCGCTGCACACCCACGGCGGTGTTGATGATCATGGGCCAGATAGAGCAGATGAAAATCGTCCAGATAGCCGCTGGATTGGCACCCTTGAACACC
>JAQSDS010000328.1 GCA_029946045.1 Rhodoferax sp. | reverse complement strand
TGCAAGCTCGGCACCCGGCATGGCCAGCCGGGTCACGGCCAGGCTCAGTGTTTCGTACAGTTGTCCGTCGAGCATTTGCAGCAAGGAAATACGCCGCAACACGCCGTCGGCATCTACCAGCGGACTGGAGTTGAAATAGCCCGCGCTGGCGGCCGCTTGCTGCAACACCTGGAGGTTGGCGGCGTAGCCGGTAGCCTGGGCCGCGCCCACTTGCCCGGCATCGAAACTGCCAGCCGCCAGCGCTGGGGCTGGCAGGCTGCCAACCCGGCTCTTGGCTTGGCCGTCATGGCGAAAGTAATAGCCCAGGGCAACACGCCGGTTTTTCAGGCTGTCAGCAAAAATCTGGTCATAACGCAGGCTTGGGCGCAGGCGCGCCAGCGCGTCACTGAAGGCCGGGTTGTCCTTCAGGTCGGCGCGCGCCAGTTGCTCCAGTTGATTCAGGCCCGAGCTGCCGTCCGGCTCGGCAAACAAGACATCAAAGCCCAGTACATCGATCTGGTATTTGTCAAACAGCAGATCCATCATGTGGGCGATCTGATGGCGCGGCCAGGGCCAGTGGCCTTGTTCTTGCAGACTCCGCTCGTCAATGTCCAGGATCACAATGCGCGGGTCCACGGTGCCCGGCATGGTCCATTGCAGGCGCTGGTCATAGGTGTAGTTTTCAAGTCGCTGCGCAAAACCAAGCGGAATCACGCCGACTGCGTTGAGCAGCAACAGCAGAACGATGGCAAAACCCAGGCCAATGCGCACGGCGTGGAGCTTGAGAAAACCGGTATTTTTCATGTTGCCACCTGATGCTTCGTCAAAGTTGCCTGCACGACAGCATTATTGCCGCGAGCGCAGGCGCTTGGCTACTGGCGCGCGTTGCGGTGGTTGGCAGGCAAGGCCTGCGGATAACTGCTGCGAAACGGGTTGATGTCGAGGCCGCCGCGGCGGGTGTAACGGGCATAGACGCTGAGTTTGTGCGGCTGGCAACGGGCCTGGATGTCCATGAACATGCGTTCCACGCAATGCTCGTGAAAGCCCTGGTGTTGGCGAAAACTGACGATGTAGCGCAACAGTCCGGCCTGGTCGATTTGCGGGCCAAAATAGCTGATCCGGACACTGCCCCAATCGGGCTGGCCGGTGACCGGGCAGTTGCTGCGCAACAAATTGCTGGTGAGCACCTCGGATACCGGGGCCTCATGGGTGGCTGCGCTCAGCAAGTCGGGGGTGGGCGTGTAGCGGTCGCAGTCCAGGTCCAGCCGGTCCAGACTCAGGCCGTCGAATTCCTCGACGGGTTCGCGGTCAAATAACTCGGCGGCCACCAATTTGACGCCGACGCTGCTCTGCACCACGCCGCCGCGCCAGGCGGCTTCGGTCAGGTCGGCACGCAGTCGGGCCAATACTTCTTCAGAATCCGTAAAACGGGTGTTGTTGAAACTGCCCAGGTAGAGTTTGAGCGACTTGCTCTCGATGAGGTTGACCGACTCGCAGGGCACCGTGATATGCGCCAGCGCCACCTGCGGTTTGCCCCGCGCATTGAGCCAGCTCAGCTCAAAGGCGGTCCACAGGTCGGCGCCCAGAAAAGGCAGGGTGGCGCCTAGGCCGAGTTCGGCCCGTTGCGGGGCCCTGGGCATCGGGAATAGCAAGGCACTGTCGTACTGGTCGCCGTAGAACGTGTGCTTGCCGAGCGGGGAGTGGTCGGGTGTGTTCATCATTGGCCCTGCCGACGTCGAAATACCATGCGCTCGGCGCTGGATTGGCTGGCTTCAAACAGATAACCATCTAAATCAAAGGCTTTGAGCTGTTCCGGCAAGCTCAGGCGCTGGGTGGCGGCAAAACGCGCCATCAAGCCACGTGCGCGCTTGGCGTAAAAACTGATGATCTTAAATTTGCTGTCTTTGAAGTCCTCGAACACGCAGTCGACCACCCGGGCCTTGAGCGCCTTTTGGTCCACCGCCTTGAAATACTCCTGGCTGGCCAGGTTGATGATCACTGGCGTGGCGTCGCGCTGCAGGCGGGTGTTGAGGTAGTCGGCAATCTGTGTGCCCCAGAATTGGTACAGGTCCTTGCCGCCAGGGTTGGTCAGCTTGGTGCCCATTTCCAGCCGGTAAGGCTGCATGTAGTCCAGTGGCCGCAGCACGCCATACAGGCCGCTCAAAATGCAGACATGGGCCTGCGCCCAGGCCAGGTCGTCCGCGCTCAAGGTTTTGGCATCAAGCCCGTCATAGACATCACCGTTGAAGGCCAGCACGGCCTGTTTGGCATTTTTGGCGCTGAATTTGGGACGCCAGGCCTGGTAGCGCGCCACGTTCAGCCCTGCCAGGTTGTCGCTCAGACTCATCAGGCTGGCAATCTCCTGGGGCGATTTCTGGCGCAACAGGTCGATCAATGCCTGGGCCTGCGATACAAACAGCGGCTGGCTGTGTGTCACGTCACCATTTGGCGGATCAAAGTCGAGTGATTTGGCGGGGGAGAGTAAAAACAGCATGGTTGGCAAGGTCTGGCGCAGAAAAGGGTTCGCTTGGAAGCCTGCATGATACGCAGCCAAGCGCAGGGCGTGGCGTGACCGGGCTCATAAAGTTTGACTATCGATAGCTTATAAACAATGCATCGTGAGAGTGATAGTAGCGCGCTATGATTCATCCTATCGCTACGCATCACATGTCGTCGCGACAAATTTTTTTAACACCTTCTGGAGTTTTTCATGTCCCTGATCAATACGCAAATTCCCGCTTTCAAAGCCCAAGCCTTCCACAACGGCAAATTCGTTGAAGTCAGCAACGAGAGCATGAAAGGCAAATGGTCGGTCGTGATCTTCATGCCGGCTGCTTTCACCTTCAACTGCCCGACCGAAGTCGAAGACGCGGCCGACAACTACGCTGAATTCCAGAAAGCTGGCACCGAGGTCTACATCGTGACCACCGACACCCATTTCTCGCACAAGGTGTGGCACG
>JAQSDS010000327.1 GCA_029946045.1 Rhodoferax sp. | reverse complement strand
GTGAGCTTGTAGCTGCCGTCGCCCTGCGGTTCGGCCTTGGTGCGCATGAGCCCGAGGTCGGTGCCGCAATGGGGTTCGGTCAGGCACATGGTGCCGGTCCACTCGCCGCTGGTCATCTTGTGCAGGTAGGTGGCTTTTTGCTCGGCGGTGCCGTGGGTGGCCAGCGCGGCATAGGCGCCATGGGTCAGACCCGGGTACATGGCCCAGGCCTGGTTGGCCGAGTTCATCATCTCGTAAAAACACTGGTTCACGATCAAGGGCAGGCCCTGGCCACCAAACTCGGGCTCGCAGGCCAGCGCGGCCCAGCCGCCCGCGACGTACTGGGCATAAGCCGCCTTGAAGCCGCTCGGCGTGGTGACCGCATGGCTCGTTGCATCGTACTGGCAGCCCTCGGTGTCGCCGCTGATATTGAGTGGCAGCAGCACCTCGGCCGCAAATTTGCCACCTTCTTCGAGCACGGCGTTGATGGTGTCGGCATCCATGTCAGCGTGCACAGGCATGGCCTGCAGGTCGGCGCTGACGTTGAGCATTTCATGCATGACAAACTGCATGTCGCGCAGCGGCGGGGTATAGATGGCCATGACGGGTTCTCCTTGAGCAATGGTTTAAATTAGGTGGATGGGTTGGTGCTGCGTGTGACGGTCTTGCCATATCGCAGCAGAATGTTTTCAAACCCGGTATGGGCGCGGGCAATGGCGCCCGGATTCTTCAAAAAACGCGCCTCGTAATGCAGAGCCAGGATCAGGCCATGGATTTCGAAAGCCATTTGCGCCTCGTCGGCATCGAGTACCAGGTGGCCCTCCTGTTTGGCCAGTACCACGGCGCGGTGCATGGCCGTCAGCCAGGTTTGCACTGAGCTGGCCAGGGCATCACGTACCGGGCCGGGCCGGTCGTCAAACTCGACCGCACCGCTGATAAAAATGCAGCCAGACTGGATCTCGATGGCGACCCGCTTCATCCAGTTGGCAAACAGGGCACGCACCCGCGGCAGCCCACGCGGGGCATCCATGGCCGGGAAGAACACCTCGTTGGAAAAGCGTTGGTAATACTCGCGAACGACCGAAATCTGCAGCTCTTCGCGCGAGCCGAAGTGGGCAAACACGCCAGATTTGCTCATGTGGGTGACCTCTGCCAGTGCGCCAATGCTCAATCCTTCCAGGCCAATCTGCTCAGCCAGGCCCAGTGCGGCGTCAATGATGGCCTGTTTGGTTTGCTGGCCTTTTTGCAGCGCCCGTGCGCTGCCGGAGCGCGTGCCAATGCGTTCATTCGTGGCGATGGGTGCGGATGGATTCATGATGAGGCATAAATAGTACGGTCGTGCTATTTTGCCGCATATCACTTGCCAGTGCCGCCTGCAGCTGTGCTTTAGGTGGTCTTGTCTAGGGTTTTTGCGGGTAAACCCCTAGCGTCATTTCCTGCCCAGATCCGCTTTTTAGACCACCAGCGGTTCTTCCTGCATGGCCTCGACCTGCTCTTGCAGCATTTGCACCTGGCCCTGCCAGTAGTCGCTGGAGCCAAACCAGGGAAAGTGCCTGGGGAAGGTTGGGTCGTTCCAACGTCGGGCCAGCCAGGCGCTGTAGTGCAGCAGGCGCAAGGTGCGCAAAGGTTCAATCAATACCAGTTCGCGGCGGTCAAAAGGGCGAAACTGCTCGTAGCCGTCCACCAGGGTGCCCAGTTGGCGGCTGCGCTGTTGCCGGTCGCCACTGAGCAACATCCAGAGGTCTTGCACCGCCGGTCCCATGCGGGCGTCGTCCAGGTCGACAAAATGGGGGCCAGGCCGGGCGCTGGCGGGCATCTCCAGGGGTGTCCACAAAATATTGCCGGGGTGGCAGTCGCCATGCAGGCGAATTCGCTGGATCGCCTCGGGCGAGGCACTTATGCCGCTCAGGCAGTCATGACCGGCAACCAGATCCAGCGCTTGCTGCGAGGCTTTGGCCCAGCGGGACTGCACGTCCAGCGGCACCTGATCGTGGGCCAGCAGCCACTCCCGCGAGGCGATGCCAAAGCTGGCCAGGTCGAGCGTGGGTCGGTGTGCGAACGCCTGAACCGCACCCACGGTGTGGATGCGCGCCAGAAAGCGGCCCACCCACTCCAGTACCTCGGGGTCGTCCAGCTCGGGCAGGCGTCCGCCACGCCAGGGGCTGACGCTGAAGGCAAAGTCGCCAAAGTGGTGAAGTGTGCTGCCATGCAGCCTGAGCGGCCCGACCACCGGGACCTCGGCGGCCATGAGCTCCTGCGCGAAATCGTGTTCCTCAAGGATCTGCGCATCAAGCCAGCGCCCCGGGCGGTAAAACTTGACCACCACCACGCCACCCTCTTCCAGGTGCATTTGGTAGACGCGGTTCTCGTAGGAGCTCAGGGCCATTTGCCGCCCGTCGCCAAACAGCCCGACGCTGGCCAACGCGTCCATCACCACGTCAGGGGTGAGAGACTGGTAAGGGTGCGCCGTGACGCCGTCGCGCTCAGGCATTGCTGTTGGCCCGAACCTCTTCAATGGTGGTCAGCCCGGCCAGCACCTTGCCAATGCCATCCTGGCGCAGGGTGCGAAATTTGCCGGACTGGAAGGCTTCGAGCTGCACCAGTTCAGAGCGTGCGCCGGTTTGAATCAAACGCCGAACGCCCGGGTTCACGCTCAACAGTTCGTGCAGGCCGACGCGCCCCGACAAGCCGGTGTTCATGCATTTGGGACAGCCCGGGGCTCGGTAGTGTCTGAGTTTGCCATCGCTGCCAAAGTCATGCAGCCATTGCGTCAGAACTTCCTCGCGGCTTGGGCGCAATGCTTCAGGGAAGGCATGGAGGTAGTCATGCAGCAGTTCTTCGACATAGTCATCGCTGGCGCGCTCGGCGGTTCGGCAAGTCGTGCACAACTTGCGTGCCAGCCGTTGCGCCAGCACCGCGAGCAGGGAATCCGCAAAATTGAAAGGGTCCATGCCCATGTCGATCAGCCGGG
>JAQSDS010000326.1 GCA_029946045.1 Rhodoferax sp. | reverse complement strand
GGCCGGGCACGGATTTGTCCATGATGGGCCGACTCAAAATATCAACATAGCCGCCGGCCAAAGCGGTGCCACCGTGGCCGTCTGGTACCTCGTCGCCGGTGATGAAAAAGGGCTGGTAGGCCAGCTTGTAAGTGCGGGTCGTACCGTCCTGCAATGTCACCTGCATGCTGGAAGCGACGGTGGTGGTCGCCATGGCCGCCGGGTTGGCAAGCGAGGGCGCAGCCATCGAGGTAAAACTGATCGCCGCCGCCTTGCCAGCTCCGGGCAAAGAGGCAGCACCGGTGCTGGCACAGCCTCCCAGCATAAGGCTGGCAGAGCCCAGACCCAGCGGCAACATGGGTGCAGTGGCCAAGAATTTGAGTGCCTGACGGCGCGAAGTTTGGTGCGGGGTAGAAGTTGTCATGTTTTCCAATCGTCGATGATGTTGAAACACCCCCTGCGCCGAACAAGCTCTTGGGGGGTGAACCAGCGTCAATATTAAGAAAGTGGTGTGACAGTTTTGTGAATTTACGCCCTACCCGGCAAGCACCCGGTGGCCGGGCCTGTGGGGTCAACCCGTCGTTTTAAAATGGTGCCATGACCAAACGTTTTATCGCTGTTTTCAGACCCCATCGACTGCGGCTGCACTTGCTTCTTGGCAAGTTTGAACCCTTGGAGCCAGAACAGGACGCACATTGAGTCAGGTGCACGCCCTGGCCGGGCGCGACGAGCTTGAAGTGCTTTGGCTGCAGCGCCGCAGTTTTATCCAGGCTGCTGCCAGCTGGGTGGCCCTGGGTGGCGCTGCCGCGGCGCAAGCCCAGCAGCGCAGCAATATTGTCGAGCTGACTGGCGATGTGATGCTCAATGGCCGGCGTCTGCTGGCGGGTCAAACCATCGAGAGCGGTGACGGGATCGTGACCGGACCCGGCTCCCATCTGGTGTTTGTCATTGGCAATTCGTCCTTCCAGGTGCGACAGAACAGCCGCCTGGTGGTGGAGCGCGGCACCAGCCTGAGCGTGGTGGGTGGACTGCGCTTGCTCACGGGTGCGGTCATCAGCGTCTGGGGCAAAGGCACGCGGCGCAGCATGGTGACGCCAACCGTAACCCTGGGCATCCGTGGCACCGGCACCTATACCGAAGTCTTTCCCGAGCAAAACTTTCGCAGCTATTTTTGCAACTGCTACGGCACGGTGGAAGTTGGCGCGGGAACCAACCAGGTGCTCAGTCAGTCGGATTACCACCAGTCTTTCTGGGCCGAGCCAGTCGCCAAAAACGGCCAATTCCTGTTTCCGGCCAAGGCCATGAACCACACCGACGAAGAATTGGAAGCGCTGGCCGGGCTGGTCAAGCAGCGTACCCATTGGCAGATCATGGGTAAAAAAGGACTCTGGAACGGCCGCGGCTACATGGACGACGAAGCCGACAAAAAACACCCGGCGGAACTGCTGGCAAAATAAGCCTGAACCCTTAACACTGATGTCGTGCCGAGCGCAAGCCAGGCACGATTTTTTATGACTCGACATTTCTTTGCGCTGATCAGACTCACCCGTGTCGGACTGCACCTGGTGCAGGGCCTCTGGATTGTGAACCGGCATTTCCCCCATTGGCAGGCGCATCAGAAGTCTGAACGCATCCAGGCCTGGGCCCGCTCGTCGCTGGCCTTGCTGCGCATCGACCTGAAAGTGCATGGCAGTCCACCCAAAAACGGCCCGCTGCTGCTGGTGGCCAACCATGTGTCGTGGCTGGACATTGTGGTCCTGCTGGCGTCGTGCCCGTGTCGCTTTGTGTCCAAGTCCGAAATTGACCGCTGGCCGGTGGTGGGCACACTGACCCGCGCGGCGGGCACCCTGTTCATTACCCGCAGCTCCCGGCGCGATGCCTTGCGCGTGGTGCACCAGATGGCAGAAAAGCTGCACATCGACAGCGGCATGGTGTTGGCGATTTTTCCCGAGGGCACCACCAGCAACGGTTTGCAGGTGTTGCCGTTTCACGCCAATCTGTTTCAGGCCGCGATCTCGGCCAACGCCCCGGTACAGACCGTGGCCTTGCGGTTTGAAGATGCAGCCAGCGGCCGGCACAGCCTGGCACCCTGCTACATCGACGACGACACTTTTTTGGGCTCGGTGTGGCGCACCCTGAGCGCACCGCAGCAGCGTGTGGTGCTCAGCTTTGGGTCAAGCCAACACGGCGCGGGCCGCAACCGCCAGGCCTGGGCGGCAGACGCCCACGCCGAAGTCACGGGCATGCTCAAACGCTGAGTACGCTCAGGGCACGGGCGTGAGCTTGGCCACCGACAGCGCCAGCCACTTGACGCCGTGGCGCGGAAAATTGATTTGCGCGCGCGCATCATCGCCCTTGCCCTCCAGCGACAACACCGCGCCTTCGCCAAACTTGGCGTGAAACACCTTTTGCCCGGTGCGCAGGCTGTTCTGTGCCTCGGCCTTGGGCTGCGCCACAGGCGCGGGCGCTGAAAAGCGCGCGTAATCGGTGCCAAACTGACCCGCCGGACGCTTGCCGTAGGCGTTTGCGAGGCCGGAATACATGGTGTCGGAAAAACTTTCGGAATTGCCAAAACCGGGGTGCTTGGGCGTGATCCATTTCAGCGCCTCTTCGGGCAGCTCTTCAAAAAAGCGGCTGCGCAGGTTGTAGCGCGTCTGCCCGTGCAGCATGCGGGTTTGCGAATGGCTCAGAACCAGGCGCTTGCGAGCGCGGGTGATGGCCACGTACATCAGGCGGCGCTCTTCCTCCAGGCCATCGCGGTCGTTCATGGAATTTTCGTGCGGGAACAGACCCTCTTCGATGCCGGTGATGAACACGCAATCAAACTCCAGGCCCTTGCTGGCGTGCACCGTCATGAGCTGGATGGCATCCTGGCCGGCCTGTGCCTGGTTGTCACCGGCTTCCAGCGCGGCGTGTGTCAAAAAGGCAGCCAGCGGTGACAGGGTTTCGCCGGTTTCAGCGTCGGGCGCGGGGATGTC
>JAQSDS010000325.1 GCA_029946045.1 Rhodoferax sp. | reverse complement strand
TGGCGCAGGGCGTGGTGCTGGGTTTCAACCGTCCGGGTGGCCAAGCGCCGCGCCAGCTCCCATTCCTGCAGGTCGACGGTGCCGTTGCGGTCCAGGTCAAAGCGCCGGTGCAGTTCGGCACGGTCTTGTTTCCAATGGGTCAGCAGCGCGCTGACGTCTTCGCGCACATTCAAGGCAGAACTGGCGCCGCCCAGCGTCGAAAAATCCCCGAGCACGTAAATCGTGCCACCACCAAACAGATATTCTTCCACCAGTTTGTCGCCGTCCGGGTAGCTGGTGCGCCGCTGTGCGCCAACCACCTCGGCATGGTCCGGGTCAACGGTGCACACGCCACTGGTGTCGCGGATGTCGAAGGTGGCGTTGCTGGTGCCGCTGTCGACTTGGCGCCACTCGCGCTTGGCGTTGTCCTTGGAATACAGCGTGTAGCGGTACCAAATGCAGGCAATGCCGCCCAGCGGGGTGTAAATCAGCTGGTCGGTGCTGGCGCGACCCATGAGTTCGACATAGCCTTGTGCGGCTGAGTCGATGCGCGAGGTGGCCAACTCGGCAATGGCGCGGGTGCGGCGCAAGCTGCCCAGCCAGGTCAGGCCCGCCAGCAAGGCGGTGCCAGCCAGAAGCCAGCGCGCCTGCCGCCCGGGGCCCGACTGCACGGCGGCTGCCATCAAGCCGAAATACAGGCCGCTGACCAGTCCGCTCAGGTTCAAACCCAGGTGCTGGACACCGCGCACCAGCATGGCATCACGCCTTGAAACGTTGCGCGATGTTGACGTCTTCCAGCTCGGCGGCAGCAAACTTCAGCATCTCAAAGGCCTTGAAGTTAAATAGGCGCGCCAGCAGCACAGCGGGGAACTGCTCAATGGCGACGTTGTTGATGTTGACGCTTTCGTTGTAAAACTCGCGCCGGTCGGCAATGGCGTTTTCCAGCCCGCTGATGCGTGACTGGAGGTGCAGGAATTGCTCGTTTGCCTTGAGCTCGGGGTAGGACTCGGCCAGCGCAAACAATTGCCCCAGACCGCTGCGCAAGGCAGCTTCGGCCAGACCCAGCGCGCCCAGATCGTGGGATTGGCGGGCTTCTGACACCCTGGAGCGTGCCTGTGTCACCTTTTCAAGGGTACTTTGTTCGTATTGCATGTACTGCTTGCAGGTGTCGACCAGCTTGGGCAGTTCTTCATGGCGCTGCTTGAGCAGCACGTCGATATTGGCCCAGGCTTTGGCTACGGCGTTCTTGACATTGACCAGGCTGTTGTAAAGCGTGATCGCATACACCAGTACCAGCGCCAGCAGAATCCAGAAAATCGCACCCATGAATCGCTCCTTGTTTGGTTACGCCAGGATTGTCCACCAAGGCGCTACTGCGGTCAGACGCGCTGCTTAAAAAGCCGTTGCCACCCTATACTTCAAGTGTAATGAGGCATCATGATGAAAATTCTAATTTGTAACGACGACGGTTTTCAGGCGCCCGGCATTGTGGCGCTGTACCAGGCGCTCAAAGATGTGGCAACGGTCGAGGTCGTGGCGCCCGAGCACAACAACAGCGCCAAGTCCAATGCGCTCACCTTGCACACACCCTTGTATGTGCAGCGTGCCGCCAACGGCTTCAGGTACGTCAACGGTACCCCCGCCGACTGTGTTCATATTGCCCTCACCGGTCTGCTGGACTACCGCCCCGACCTGGTTGTGGCAGGTATCAACAACGGCGCCAACATGGGCGATGACACCATTTATTCGGGCACCGTGGGTGCCGCCATGGAAGGTTATCTTTTCGGCATTCCATCGATTGCCTTTTCACAGGTGGAACGGGATTGGCACCACCTGGATGCAGCAGCTGTCAAGGCGCGCGACATGGTGTTGCAAATGGGACAGCAAAACCTGATTGGCCACACACCCTGGTTGCTCAACGTCAACATTCCCAATCTGCCGCTGGCGGAATTGGGTCACCTGAAGCTGTGCCGTTTGGGGCGACGCCATTCCGCTGAAAAGGTGATCACCCAGATCAGCCCGCGCGGCGAGACCATGTACTGGATTGGCGCAGCTGGTCAAGCCAAGGACGATGCCGACGGCACCGACTTTCATGCCACGGCGCAAGGTCATATCGCCCTGACGCCACTCAAGGTCGATCTGACGGACCATGATCATTTGGGTTACTGGGCACAGACTGCAGCCAAACTCGCCAGCCTGGTCGACTGATGGCGCAGCCCAATCAGAGTGGTAGCAAGCTGCGACCCGGTTTTCCTGCCAAGCTCGACAACGCCCCCAAGACCACAACGCTGGCCCAGTCAAACAAGTCGTTCAGTCCGCTGGCAGGGTCTGCACGCAGGGACACGGTGGTGCACGGTCTGGGCCTGGATTCAAGCGCAGTGCGGCAGAGCATGGTGTCAAAATTGGCCAAGCAAGGCCTGACGGATGCTGCCGTCCTGCAGGCCATGGGCAGCATTGAGCGCCACCGCTTTGTCGATACCGCTTTGGTGAACCAGGCTTACGAAGACACCAGCCTGCCCATCGGTTTAGGGCAAACCATTTCAAAGCCCGGCGTGGTTGGCCGAATGCTGGAGTTGTTGCGCCAAGGCAAGCCTGAGCGCCTTGGGCGCGTGCTGGAAATTGGCACGGGTTGCGGATACCAGGCGGCCGTGCTGAGCCAGCTATGCCATGAGGTGTATTCGATGGAGCGATTGCGCGGGCTGCATGACAAGGCGCGCGACAACTTGCGCCATTTGCGGCTGGCCAATGTGCATCTGCTGTTTGGTGACGGCATGCCGGGTTATGCCAAGGGGGCACCGTATGCCGGCATCATTGCCGCAGCGGGTGGCGATGCCGTGCCGCAAGCCTGGATCGACCAGTTGGCGGTGGGCGGCAGGCTGGTGGCACCCGTGTCTGCCGGGGCTGGTAGCGCTGGCAAACAGGTGCTGATGGTGATCGACAAATTGCCGCAAGGCATTCGCCAGGCGGTCATGGAGGGCG
>JAQSDS010000324.1 GCA_029946045.1 Rhodoferax sp. | reverse complement strand
TCGCCAAGCGATGGTTGACGCAAAAGTGACGCGGGCGCTGTGCATCAGCACCACCCTGGAAGAATTTGATGCCGTGCACCAGCTGGCACTGCACTACGATAATTTCTGGGCCACGGTGGGCGTGCATCCCGATAACGAAGGTGTCAGGGAACCCACTTTGGACGATTTATTGACCCTGGGCCAGCTGCCGCGGGTGGTGGGGATTGGTGAGACCGGGCTCGACTACTACCGGCTCAACGGCCGCAGTGTGGCCGACATGGCCTGGCAACGCGAGCGTTTTCGCACCCACATCAGGGCAGCGCGGCAGTTGCAAAAGCCTTTGGTAATTCACACCCGGGCCGCCTCAGAAGACACCCTGGCAATGTTGCGCGAGGAGGGTGAGGATGGGTCTGCGGGCAGCGCCGGCGGTGTGTTTCACTGCTTTACCGAAGACGAAGCAACTGCCCGCCGAGCGCTCGACCTCGGGTTCTACATTTCCTTTTCGGGTATTTTGACCTTCAAGAGCGCCAAAAGTCTGCGTGACGTGGCAGCCGTGGTTCCGCTGGATAGGCTGCTGATCGAAACCGACAGCCCTTATCTGGCACCTGCGCCCTACCGCGGCAAAACCAATAATCCGTCGTATGTGCCTTGGGTGGCCAAGCAGCTGGCTGAGATCAAACAATTGCCCCTGGAAGACGTGGCCAGCATCACCAATGCTAATTTTGATGCGCTTTTCAAGGGAGTTCTGTTATGAATTGGCCTCATTTTGGAATTAGAAAACACATTAAAAATGTAATATATCTATATGTTTTAATTGGATTTAGCCTGGTTCATTCTGGTTCATTTGAGGACTTTTTTACCGCTGTCAAGCGTGACGACGCAACGCAGGTTAGTGCGCTCCTGAAAATTGGCTTCGACCCCAATACAAGCGACCCAGCGGGTGTTCCAGGTCTGATGTTGGCCATGAAGGAGTCTTCTTTCAATGTGGTCAAGGTCTTGCTCAGTCACCCAAAAATCAAGGTGGAAGTGCGCAATGTTGCCGACGAAAACCCTCTGATGCTGGCCGCACTCAAAGGCGAAAAAGAGCTGTGCCAGTTGATGATCCAAAAGGGTGCTGATGTCAACAAGCCGGGCTGGGCGCCTTTGCACTACGCTGCTACCAATGGTCACCTTGAGGTCGTGCGTTTGCTTTTGGACGAACACGCCTACATCGACGCCGCATCACCGAACAACACCACGCCCTTGATGATGGCGGCGCAATATGGCACGCCAGCTGCCGTCAAATTGCTGTTGGAGGCTGGCGCGGACCCCTGGCTCAGGAATGACCTGGGCTTGACGGCCATCGACTTTGCAAGCCGTGCCGGGCGTACGGACTCGGGTGAACTCATTGCGACGTTCATACGGGGGCGGCAACCGAAGGGCTCCTGGTAGATTATTTTTCACTTTATACGATGTATACATTGGGTTACTTGAGTACTCATGGAAATTCTTTCAATTAAGTATAAATAGATTGGCGGTTCAATACAACGACACCCGATATTCATATTTAAAAACTACGTTTTCAAATCCGAATAACGGGTTACCGAATACCTGTTTTTCAGGATGCGCAGGGCAGAGGGTTATTGCGCAGATACTGCGCCCCGCGTCGTGGACAAACTCGCTGCGCGAGATTTGTTGCTTCATGGTGATACCCCTTTCATACCGTTACGCCGCTTTGCGGCTACATCAGGGGCTACGCCCCCGATACCCCTGAACGCGCCCTTGGCGGTGGGCGCGGGCTTGTAAATCGGGTATTGGGGACGCCAGTTCGACGGCAGGCCCTCGCGCAGACACTGGGCATAGTGCTGGGCACCCGCAGGGGCACAGGCAATGCCCAGGTGCTGCGCCCGGCCAGCGACCAGCACCTCGAAGGCCGAGGCCAGCTCCTGAACGAAATACGCCTGCACGTTGGCTGGCCAGTCGTTCGGGTCCGACAGATCATGCGTGGCCGCGCTGTAGGCCGTCTGAGCCATTTTCAGAACCTCGGTGAGGCTCAGCCAGCCCCAAGGCTTAGGCACGGCTTGCAGGCCGTTTTTGCGACGCTGACGAAATGCGGCCTTGTGCTTGAGGGCCAAATCGTGGTTTTTGGTGCTCATTTTCCACCCCCAAAACTGCCCGAACTGACGGGGCTAAATTTGTAACAAAACGCCGAAAAATTCCCGAATTTGGGAAAAAAGGAAGGTGTCACAGGCTTACCTTCCTTGTCTGGTGCCGCAATGGCAACGGCAGGCAAGCCCGCCTGCGCGGGCAAGCCAGCCGCAGCCACCGCGTCGCCAGCCCTGATCGCCAACAGGCGTAACGAGGTTTCCAGATCCGCCATGGTCTTGAAGCAGCGTGCCTGACGCACCAGCAGACTCCACCAGCTCGAATCGTTGGGCTTGAAGCCGTGGCCCTCAGGTGTCCACAACTGGCCGCTATGCATGTGCCAGCCATCCCAGCCATTGGCCGGCAGCTCAGCGCCGGTGAGGATGCGCAGCAGCCGGTACGCTGCATAAGGGATCAAGGTTTTTCCGGAAATCCAGTACCGCACGGTACGCGGGTGAACATGCAACATTTTCCCGGCCGTCTCAGGCGTGAGGCCCAGATCAGCCAGCATGATTTTCAGGCGTGCGCTCAGCAAAAGACGGGTTTGACGCGCCTTGCTGGGTTTGCCTTTGGCTGAATCGTACTTTATACGATGTATACCTTTCTAACTCGTTGTTTTAGCGGAAGATTTTTCCGCACTGGTTAAAAAAATGGGGTTCTTTGGGGTCAGAACATCCGGTTTATCAGGGCACGCAGGGCAGGGCGTGCAGGCGCATGCACCCTGCTCCGCGGCGAACGCCAGCGCGGTTTTGAGGTTCACGATTGGCCGTGCAGAGACGAGCGCCAAGGAGCAAACCCGAACCGACGGCAAGGAACGCCGGTATCTGTAAGCCGGGCACGTGAGCCGGGTCAGGTTGACATGGGGGCTTCCCCC
>JAQSDS010000323.1 GCA_029946045.1 Rhodoferax sp. | reverse complement strand
GGCTGGTTCAGGTCCAGGCCCTGGGATGCGGGTGACTGGGTCAGTGGCTGACCCAGTTCGTCGACCGGAAGCGCCACAGCGTCGCGGCCAAAGCCTTCAATGGAGACAAAGCTCTCGGCCGCGTTCACCAGCTCTTCCAGATTCTCCACCCGGTCTGCGCCTTCGCGGTCGGCCTTGTAATGGTCGATCAAGCCGCTGTGGTCGAGCGTGAGCTCAATGGTTTCGCGCAGGCTTAAGTCCTGCGTTTGCTCGCGCAGCACGTCGATTCCCGCCAGAAAGGCGCCAATGTTGGTGCCCGCCTTGCCACTCAGGCCGCTGACCGCATCGCTGAGCGAGCAACCGCTGGCACGCGCCACGTCCTGCAACTGCTCCAGGCTGCGCATGCCAATGCCGCGCGGCGGAAAGTTGACGGCGCGCAAAAAACTGGTGTCGTCGCGCGGGTTCTCCAGCAGGCGCAAGTAGGCCAGCGCATTTTTGATTTCAGCGCGCTCAAAAAAACGCAAGCCGCCATAGACTTTGTACGGCATGCCGGCGTTGAACAGTGCGGTTTCAATCACCCGGCTTTGCGCGTTGCTGCGGTACAGCACGGCAATTTCCTTGCGCTCGTAACCATCGCGCACCAGCTGTTTCATCTCGTCGACCATCCACTTGGCCTCGGCAAAGTCGCTGGGGGCCTCGAACACCCGCACCGGCTCGCCCGGCCCCTGGGCGGTGCGCAAATTCTTGCCCAGGCGCTTGCTGTTGTGGCCAATCAGCGCGTTGGCAGAGTCCAGAATGTTGCTGCCGCTGCGGTAGTTTTCCTCCAGCTTGATCTGGTGCCGCACGCCAAATTCACGCACAAAGTCGGCCATGTTGCCCACGCGCGCGCCGCGAAAAGCGTAAATGCTCTGGTCGTCGTCACCCACGGCCAGCACGCAGCCGGTGGGCTGAAACGCGCCGTCTACCGTGCTGTGGGCACCGGTGCCGGCCAGCATCTTGATCCAGGCGTATTGCAGCTTGTTGGTATCCTGAAACTCGTCGATCAAAATGTGCCTGAAGCGGCGCTGGTAATGCTCCCGAATCGGGTCGTTGTCGCGCAGCAGTTCGTAACTGCGCAGCATCAGTTCGCCAAAATCGACCACACCTTCACGCTGACACTGTTCCTCGTAGAGCTGGTAAATCTCGATCTTTTTGCGCGTCTCGTCGTCCCGCGCTTCCACCATGTTGGGGCGCAGGCCGTCTTCTTTGCAGCCGCCAATGAACCACTGCATCTGCTTGGGCGGAAAACGCTCGTCGTCCACACCAAACTGCTTGTACAGGCGCTTGATGCTTGACAACTGGTCTTGCATGTCCAGAATCTGGAAGCTCTGCGGCAGGTTCGCCAGTTTGTAGTGGGCCCGCAAAAACCGGTTGCACAGCCCGTGGAAGGTGCCAATCCACATGCCGCGCACATTGAGCGGCAACATGCCTGACAGGCGCGTCATCATCTCCTTGGCGGCCTTGTTGGTGAAGGTGACCGCCAGAATGCCGCCGGGCGATACTTGGCCAGTTTGCAGCAGCCAGGCAATGCGGGTGGTGAGCACGCGGGTCTTTCCAGAGCCCGCCCCGGCCAGAATGAGTGCATGCTCGGCTGGCAGCGTGACAGCGGCCAGCTGCTCGGGGTTCAGGTTGTTCAGCAAGCCGGCGTCTGGCGGGCTGGGTGGGGTCGGGGTTGAAAACATGCAAGCATTGTAGAAAGCCACCAAACCTCGATAGAATCAAGCACCGGGCCCAAGCAATTGTGGCCCGGTTTTTTTTGAACAGGTGCCTGACCATGGAAATCTTCGACTACGACAACATCTTGCTGCTGCCCCGCAAATGCCGGGTGGAAAGCCGATCCGAGTGCGACGCCAGTGTGGAATTGGGACCGCGCCGGTTTCGTCTTCCCGTGGTACCCGCCAACATGAAAACCGTGGTGGACGAGTCCATCTGCATCTGGCTGGCGCAAAACAACTACTTTTACGTGATGCACCGCTTTGACCTGGACAACGTGCAGTTTGTGCGGGACATGCGGGCCAAGGGCCTGTTTGCGTCGATCTCCTTGGGTGTCAAAAAGCCCGATTACGCCACCGTGGACACTCTGGCCGCCGAGGGCCTGGTGCCGGAATACGTGACCATCGACATTGCCCACGGCCATTCCGACAGCGTGCGAGACATGATCGTCTACCTGAAGGCCAAGATGCCTTCGACCTTCATCATTGCTGGCAACGTGGCCACGCCCGAGGCGGTGATTGACCTGGAAAACTGGGGTGCCGACGCCACCAAGGTCGGCATTGGCCCGGGCAAGGTCTGCATCACCAAGCTCAAGACCGGCTTTGGCACCGGCGGCTGGCAACTAAGCGCAGTCAAATGGTGTGCCCGCGTGGCCACCAAACCCATCATTGCCGACGGCGGCATCCGCGACCACGGCGACATTGCCAAAAGCATCCGCTTTGGCGCCACCATGGTCATGATTGGTTCGCTGTTTGCCGGCCACGAGGAAAGCCCGGGCCAGACGGTGGAGGTGGACGGCAAGCTCTACAAAGAATATTACGGCTCGGCCAGTGACTTCAACAAGGGCGAATACAAGCACGTGGAAGGTAAGCGCATTCTGGAACCCATCAAGGGCAAGCTGGCTGGCACGCTGATTGAAATGGAGCAAGACGTGCAAAGCTCCATCAGCTATTCAGGCGGCAAAAAGCTCATGGACATCCGCAAGGTGAATTACGTCACCCTGGGCGGCGACAACGCGGGCGAACATTTGCTGATGTAGACCAGGCCCCACGGCCTTGCCGCAGCGCTGTTCAGGTTTTGGCACCCTTGCTGATCAACAGCTCGACAATTTCGGTGCATTGCGCTTGTTGCGCCAGCGACAAAGGTGTCTCGCCTTTTCTGGTGCGCGCAGAAACATCTGCACCTTTGTTGATGAGCATTTCGGCAATGTCGATGGTGCCGCCCGAAAGCGCTAGCAACAGCGGCGTGTAGCCCAG
>JAQSDS010000322.1 GCA_029946045.1 Rhodoferax sp. | reverse complement strand
ATGGCCTGGGACACCCCGGAGCATCGGGACCACGTTTTGCAGGGAGCTGAGTTCAAACCATTTCGCCAAACCACCATCGTGGACAGGCAGGCCTACGAACAAGAACTGAAGCAGGTGAAGGCACAAGGCTTCGGTGAAGACCGTGAAGAGTTTGAAGACCATGTGCGTTGTGTAGGGGTACCGATTTTTGACCGGCTGAACCGCCCGGTGGCCGGCATGAGCATTTCTTTCCCGATCTTTCGCTACGACCCCGCGCGGGCGCAAGAAGTGGTCGCCTTGCTGCGCGAGGCCAGTCGCGACATCTCGGCTCGCCTGGGCTGCACCCAATTCCCCTTGGACGAAGACGCCCAGTTGCATTAACTATGCGCGTAGAGAACTGATTTGCCGTGAAAAACCCCATCAAAGTCGCTTTTTTTGGTGAATGCATGCTGGAGCTCAATGGCACGGCCTTTGGTGCCATGCAGCAAAGTTATGGCGGTGACACCTTCAACACCGCTGTCTATTTGACACGCTGCGGCGGTGGCGACATCAAGACCTGGTACGCCACGGCCTTGGGTGACGATGCCCTGAGTCTTGAATTGGAGCGCCGCTGGGCACAAGACGGACTGGCGCTGGACCTGGTGCGTCACATCCCGGGCCGGATGCCGGGGCTATACCAAATCCAGGTCGACGCCCAGGGTGAGCGAAAGTTCAGCTTTTGGCGTGACGACAGCGCCGCCAAAGCCTATTTTGAGATCGCCGAGACTCCGCTGGAGGCGCAACGCGACCAGTGGGATGCGTTTTATTTCTCCGGCATCAGCCTGGCCATCTTGTCGGTTGAGAGCCAAAACAGGCTGCTGGCCTTTGCCCAAGCGCTACGAACGCGTGGTGCTACGGTGGTCTTTGACAACAATTACCGGCCCAGCCTGTGGCCCGACGTGGCCGTGGCGCGCGATTGCTTTAGCCGCGCCTTTGCGGTGGCTGACACGGTGCTGATCACCGCCGACGACCATCTGGCGCTGTTTGGTTTTGACTCGCTGGCGCTTGCTGTAGCTGCCGCACAAAAACTGGACGCGTTTGAGGTCGTCATCAAGCGGGGCGCAGCACCCACACTGGTCCGCTCCGGCAGTGGTCCGTGGCACAGTGTGCCTACGCAGACCGTGACGAACGTGGTCGACACCACGGCGGCAGGTGACTCTTTTGCCGCCGGTTACCTGAGCCGGCGCTTGCGCGGCCACTCACCCGAAGATGCGACGCAGTTCGGCAACCGCCTGGCGGCCCGTGTCATTGCGCACCGTGGCGCCATCATCCCGCTGGCTGTCATGGCCGACTTGTTATGACGGCCCTGGCAGACCTGCCAGGCATGGCATCAGGCCGTATGCGGCTGGCCGTGATTGGCGCTGGGCTGGGCTCAAGCCCGCACTTCAAGAGTCTGCAAGACCTGGCTGCTGAAACCGAAGTCGCGTGGGTCCATGCCCGCGATGCCAAGCGACTGGCTGCGGCACGGGTACCCCATGGCGCCATCAAAACCACCCGGCTCGAGGACATTCTGGATGATGCCAGCGTGCAGGCCGTGCTGGTGCTGACGCCACCGAACACCCACCTCGAACTCGTGCAGCGGCTGGCGCAAGCCGGCAAACACGTGCTGGTGGAAAAGCCGCTTGAGGTCAACCTGGTGCGCGCGCAAAGCTTGGTCCGGCACTGCGAAAACCACGGGGTCAAGCTGGCTGTGATGCTGCAGCACCGCTTGCGTCCGGCAGCGGCGAGCCTGCGCGCCTTGCTCAATGCCGGTGAACTCGGGCAGCTTGTCAGCGCCTCGGCCAGCGTGCGCTGGTGGCGACCCCAGAGATATTACGACGAACCCGGACGCGGTACCTTGGCCCGCGACGGCGGTGGCGTGCTGATCACACAGGCCATCCACACCCTGGACTTGCTGCTCAGTTACACCGGCCTGCCGACACGTGTGATGGGCTTGGCCAGCACCAGCCCATTGCACACCATGGAGGCCGAAGACTGCGCTTGTGCTCTGTTGCACTTCGCCAATGGCGCCATGGCTAGCTTGCAAGCCACCACGGCGGCCTACCCGGGTTATCCCGAGCGCCTGGAGTTCAACGGAACGCTGGGCAGTGCCAGCCTTGAGGCCGGGGTACTGCAGGCGACGTTCATGAACGGCCAGACCTTGTCGGTCGGAGGCCAGCAAGATGGCGGCGGCGGCGCCGATCCCATGGCTTTCGACCACGGGGCACACCGCGCCGTATTAAAAGATTTTATTGACGCCATTCGTCATGGCCGCGAGCCTGCCGTCACCGGGCGTTCGGCCCTGGCGGCGCAGCAGGTCATTGAGGCCATCATGACCTCGGCACATTCAGCCCAACCGGTCGACCTTCATTCCCTGGCACTCTGATGCCAGGCAGAAAAAACGGTAACGACTAGAGGCGCTCCTGCAAGGTCTGCATGTGCGCCAGGATGTCGCTGATCACTTTCGGGTCGATTTGTCCATAACTCACGAAATTTGCCAGATCCTGCAGGTCACGGTGTTTCAGAACCGCGCCAAAGAGGTGTGAACTGCTTTGCAGCGTGGCCATGATTTTTCCCGCGTCGGCACCGGCCAAGGCACGAATCCCCTTGATCCCCGTGGCATGGTTACCACTGGCGTACTGGCCCTGATTGCCCTTGTAATCCCAACCATGGCACTCTTCGCAGCGCTAGGTATCAGCCGTAGCCACGCTCGCCTGCGCGAACTTGAAGAAGGGATTGGGATGATTTGGCGCGCGCCCCTTTGACTCGAGGCTCCAGTTGTCATAAAGACGCCCGCCGCGCACGATAGACGCGGAGTCACTGGCACTTGCCAACGGCGCGATGAGAACTGCCAGCAAGGCCACCGCGGTGGCGAGCGATCTTCGAACCATTTTGATTCGCCCTCCGGGGATAGACCCCTAGAAGGCGATTCTATGATTGGCTTAAGGTTTTTAACCTTTGAACTCGCTACTTGTTGATGAATGTCAAGCTAGGCCAATTTA
>JAQSDS010000321.1 GCA_029946045.1 Rhodoferax sp. | reverse complement strand
TTTGCCGGCGACCTGTACCTGACGGGCGACCTGGCGCGGGTGGACGAAGACGGATACTTTTGGTTTGTTGGTCGTGCCGACGACGTCATCAAGTCGGCCGGCCACCTGATCGGTCCGTTCGAAGTGGAAAGCGTGCTGATGGAACACCCGGCTGTGGCAGAGGCCGGGGTCATCGGCAAGCCTGACCCGCTGCTGGGCGCAGTGGTCAAGGCTTTTGTCTCGCTCAAGAGCGGTCACGAGCCTACTGAGGCACTGCGTCTTGACATCATGGCCCATGCGCGCAAGCGCCTGGGCGCTGCAGTGGCACCCAAGGAAATTGCCTTTATGGCGGTGTTGCCGCGTACCCGCAGTGGCAAGATCATGCGCCGCCTGCTGAAGGCGCGTGAACTCGGATTGCCCGAGGGCGATACCTCGACCCTGGAGGCTGGCGGATGAACACGAACCTGAACCTGAATCCAGACCAGCCCAGGGTGCCCGCACCCCCCACCGGCCCGGTGCCCTGGGAAAAATCTTTTGCGCTTGCCACCCTGGCCGACATGCTGCGTATTCGCCGCATGGAAGAAAAGGCTGTTGAGCTCTACGGGCAGCAAAAGATTCGCGGCTTTTTGCACCTCTACATTGGCGAGGAGGCCGTGGCCACCGGCGCTTTGCGCGCCTTGCGGCCGCAGGACAACGTGGTGGCCACCTACCGCGAGCATGGCCATGCGCTGCTGCGCGGTGTTGGCATGAACGCCATCATGGCCGAGATGTTTGGCAAGCAGGAGGGCTGTTCGCGCGGCCGTGGCGGTTCGATGCACCTGTTCGACCGGGCTAGCCGCTTTTATGGTGGTCAGGCCATTGTGGGTGGCGGCCTGCCGCTGGCGGTGGGGCTGGCGCTGGCCGACCATCTCAACGCTCGCCGTGCCCTGACAGCTTGTTTTTTTGGCGAGGGCGCGGTCGCCGAAGGTGCTTTTCATGAAGCCATGAACCTGGCCGCGTTGTGGCATCTGCCGGTGCTGTTTTGCTGTGAAAACAACCTCTATGCCATGGGCACGGCGCTGGCGCGCTCCGAGTCGCAGACCGATCTGTGCAGCAAGGCCGCCTCTTACAGCATGGCTGCGGTGTCGGTTGACGGCATGGACGTGGTGGCGGTGCACGAGGCCATGCTGGCTGCCGCACAGCAGGCGCTGCAACTCCAGTGCCCGGTGTTCCTGGAGTTTCGGACCTTCCGGTTTCGGGCCCATTCGATGTTCGACCCCGAACTCTACCGGGACAAGCAGGAAGTCCAGGCCTGGAAAACCCGTGGCCCGATCCATACCTTCAGCGCGCGCCTGAAGGCGCAGGGTGACCTGTCCGAGGAAGAATTTTTGGCACTCGATGCCGCCGCGCAGGCCGAGGTCGACGCCGCCGTTGCGTTTGCTGAAAGCGGCAGCTGGGAGCCGGTGGCCGACCTGCTGCGCGACGTGGTTACAGCACAGGGAGCAGCATGATGGGCCAACGCATGAGCTACCGTGAAGCCCTGCGCGAGGCCCTGCGTGAGGCCCTGCAGAGCGACCCGCGTGTTTTTTTGATGGGCGAGGATGTGGGCCGTTATGGTGGCACTTATGCGGTGTCCAAGGGCTTGCTGGACGAATTTGGCCCCGAGCGCATCCGTGACACGCCGCTGTCTGAACTGGGTTTTGTCGGCGCCGGCATTGGCGCGGCTTTGGGTGGCATGCGACCGATTGTCGAGATCATGACCGTCAACTTCAGCTTGTTGGCGCTGGACCCGATCGTCAACAGCGCCGCTATGCTGCACCACATGTCGGGCGGCCAGTTTTCGGTGCCGGTGGTGTTTCGTATGTCTACCGGTGCCGGGCGCCAGGTGGCAGCCCAGCACTCCAACAGTTTTGAGGCCTGGTACGCCCATGTGCCGGGCTTGCGCGTGCTGGCGCCGGCCACCGTGGAAGATGCGCGTGGCATGCTCAAGCCCGCGCTGGCCGACCCCGACCCGGTGCTGATCTTTGAACATGCCCAGCTCTACAACACAGAGGACGAGGTTCCTGCGTCCGGCGACGTCGACATTTGCCGCGCCCGTGTGCGCCGTGTCGGCAGTGACATCAGTTTGATTACTTACGGTGGCTCGTTGGGCAAGACCCTGCAGGCCGCTGAAGAACTGGCCGGCCAGGGCGTTGCTGCCGAGGTCATCGACCTGCGCGTGCTGCGCCCGCTCGACGATGCCACGGTGATGGCCTCGGTGCGCAAGTGCCACCGGGCGGTGGTGGTGGCCGAGGGCTGGCGCTCGGGCAGCCTGGCTGCCGAGCTGATGGCACGCATCAGCGAGCAAGCTTTTGCCGAGCTCGATGCCCCGCTGGCCCGGGTCTGCAGCGAAGAGGTGCCGATTCCCTACGCCCAGCACCTGGAACAGGCGGCGCTACCGCAGGTAGAAAAAATTGTGGCGGCGGTGCAGGCCGTGATGGAGCAGATCACATGATCGAATTCAAGTTGCCTTCGCTTGGTGCCGACATGACCGAGGGCAAGTTGCTGGCCTGGCATGTCCAGCCCGGTGACTGCGTCAAGCGCGGGCAGGTGGTGGCGGTGGTGGACACCTCCAAGGCAGCCATCGATGTGGAAATATGGAACGAGGGTGTGGTGCACGAACTGCGGGTGCCGGTGGGCGACAAGGTGCCGGTGGGCACGGTGCTGGCCACGCTGCTGGCGCCGGGCGAAGCGCCCCCGAACATGGAGCCGAAGGCGTCGACCCAGGCGCCGGCAACGCCGGCGCCACCGGCAGGGCAAGTGTTTGCTGCTCCGAGTCGGCAAAACGACATGCGCCAGGCCATTGCGGCGGCCATGAGCCGCTCCAAACGCGAGATTCCGCACTATTACCTGGCGGAAACCATTCCCCTGCAGGCTGCCCTGGACTGGTTGCAGCAGCGCAATGCCGGCCAGCCTATCACCGAACGCCTTTTGCCGGCCGTGCTGCTGCTCAAGGCGGTGGCCGTGGCACTCACAGACCGGCCGGAGCTCAATGGGTTTTATGTCGATGGCCAGTTTCAGCCGATT
>JAQSDS010000320.1 GCA_029946045.1 Rhodoferax sp. | reverse complement strand
AGGGGCAACGACGCCGGGGCGGTTTTGCGTAAGTCCTATGAAAAACGACCGGTGCACCAAGGCAACCGGCCGTATATTCAGTTCAGCAATAACGGTTTAGTTATTGTTGTCGAGCTTGGCGCGCAACAAGGCACCCAGGCTGGTGGTACCGGCGTTTTCACGAGCCGACTGCTGGCTCAGCGTGGCCATGGCTTCGCTTTGGTCGGCAGCGTCTTTGGCCTTGATGGACAACTGGATGTTGCGGGTCTTGCGATCCACGTTCACCACCACAGCGTTCACTTCGTCGCCTTCTTTGAGCACGTTGCGTGCGTCTTCCACGCGGTCGCGGGAGATTTCTGAAGCACGCAGGTAGCCAATGATGTCGTCGCCCAGGTCGATTTCAGCGCCCTTGGCATCCACAGTCTTGACCTTGCCGGTGACCACGGAACCCTTGTCGTTGATCGACGAGAAGGTGGTGAAGGGGTCGGAGTCGAGCTGTTTGATACCCAGCGAGATGCGTTCGCGGTCGACGTCAACAGCCAACACCAAAGCTTCGACTTCCTGGCCCTTTTTGTATTCGCGCACAGCGGCTTCGCCAGGCTCGTTCCAGGACAGGTCAGACAAGTGCACCAAGCCGTCGATACCGGCAGCCAGACCCACAAACACGCCGAAGTCGGTGATCGATTTGATCGGGCCCTTGACGCGGTCGCCACGCTTGGTGTTTTGTGCGAATTCTTGCCATGGGTTGGCCTTGCACTGCTTCATGCCCAGGCTGATGCGGCGCTTGTCTTCGTCGATTTCCAGAACCATGACTTCGACTTCGTCGCCCAGGGCAACGATTTTGCTCGGTGCCACATTCTTGTTGGTCCAGTCCATCTCGGACACGTGCACCAAGCCTTCGATGCCGGGTTCCAGTTCCACAAATGCGCCGTAGTCGGCGATGTTGGTGATCTTGCCGAACATGCGGGTGCCTTGCGGGTAGCGGCGGTTCACGCCCATCCACGGGTCGTCGCCCATTTGCTTCAGACCCAGAGAAACACGGTTTTTCTCGGTGTCGAACTTGAGGATCTTGGCAGTGATTTCCTGGCCAGCGGTCACCACTTCTGAGGGGTGACGGACACGACGCCAGGCCATGTCGGTGATGTGCAGCAGGCCGTCGATACCACCCAGGTCCACAAATGCGCCGTATTCGGTGATGTTCTTGACCACGCCCTGAACAATGGCGCCTTCTTTCAGCGTGTTCATCAGCTTGGAACGCTCTTCGCCCATCGAGGCTTCGACCACCGCGCGGCGGCTCAGCACCACGTTGTTGCGTTTGCGATCGAGCTTGATGACCTTGAATTCCAGGGTCTTGTTCTCGTACGGAGACAGGTCTTTGGTCGGACGGGTGTCGACCAGCGAACCGGGCAGGAAGGCGCGGATGCCGTTGACCAGAACGGTCAGGCCACCCTTGACCTTGCCGCTAGTCTGGCCAGTGACAAATTCGCCGGTTTCCAGGGCCTTTTCCAGGGCCATCCAGGAAGCCAGGCGCTTGGCGGTGTCACGGCTCAGAATGGTGTCGCCGTAGCCGTTTTCGATGGAGCCAATGGCCACCGACACGAAGTCGCCAACCTGGACTTCAGTTTCGCCCTGATCGTTCTTGAACTCTTCCAGCGGCACATAGGCTTCAGACTTGAGGCCGGCGTTGACGACCACAAAGCTGTGCTCGATACGAACCACTTCAGCAGTGATCACTTCGCCTGGGCGCATTTCTGTGCGTTGCAAGGACTCTTCAAACAGGGCGGCAAAAGATTCAGACATGTTTTGATGCGGTGTTAAGCGCAGGTTATTTCGCGGTTTGAAGCGCGGGGTTAAGTTTTTTGAACCTCATTCGCAGTGCGCCAGTGCAGCGCGAGGGGGCGGATGAGGGCCGGTTTTTACCCTTCAGACAGGATCAGAAGGGCTGCTTGCCTTGCCACCAACGCAACACCGTTTGTACCGATTTTTCAACCGATACATGAGAGTTGTCCAGCAGCTTGGCATCTGCGGCCGGCTTGAGAGGTGCGACGCTGCGGGATGAATCCCGGGCATCACGTGCTTCCAAGTCGGCGCGAAGAGCGTGGAGTGTAATGGATTTGTCTTTTGAAATCAACTGTTTAAACCGTCTTTCGGCGCGCTGTTCGGCGCTGGCGGTCAAAAATACCTTGAGCGGGGCCGCGGGAAAGATCACGGTGCCCATGTCGCGGCCATCGGCCACCAGGCCGGGCAGGCGGCGAAAACCGTGCTGCAAGTCGACCAGCGCGGCCCGTACTTTGGGCAGGACGGACACTTTTGAGGCATCCATACCGGCTTCTTCGGTGCGAATGACCTCAGCAACGTCTTCGCCCGCCAGCAGCACCCGCTCGCCCGTGAATTCAAGGCGCAAGCCTTGCGCCAGCGCGGCAATGGCGTCTTCGCTGCTGGCATCCAGCGGCAATTGCGCGCGCTTTGCGGCCAGTGCGGTGATGCGGTAGAGCGCACCCGAGTCCAGCAAGTAGTAACCCAACTGGCTGGCCAATTGCGCAGCCAGTGTGCCTTTGCCCGAGGCCGTGGGGCCATCAACACACAGGACGGGAATCTGGGCCTGATCGGCCTGCACCAGCGAGAACAGTGCCTCGAAAAAGTCGGGAAAGGTCTTGGCCACACATTTGGGGTCTTCTATGCGCACCGGCAACCCTGCCGGGTTGAACGCGGCCAGCGCAAAACACATGGCGACGCGGTGGTCGTCGTAGGTGTAGATGCTGGCGGCTTTCCAATGCGCCGGGCTGACCGGCGGCGTGACCTGGATGAAGTCGGCGCCTTCGACCACGCTGGCGCCGAGCTTGCGCAGCTCACAGGCCATGGCGGCAATGCGGTCGGTTTCCTTGACGCGCCAGCTGGCAATATTGCGCAGCGTGGTCGTGCCCTCGGCGTACAAGGCCATCACCGCCAGGGTCATGGCGGCATCGGGGATGTGGTTGCAATCGAGGTCGATGGCGGCCAGCGGCCAGCGGCCCCGCGACACCTCCAGCCAGTTGGGGCCGCTGAGCAC
>JAQSDS010000319.1 GCA_029946045.1 Rhodoferax sp. | reverse complement strand
CAGGCAGGCTGGAGCAGTCCACCGGCACCAGCGCTTTGCTGGCGCGGCTGCTGGCCTCATGGACTGCCCGGGCCACCAGTTCCTTGCCGCTACCTGATTCGCCCAGCAGCAATACCGTGGCCTGAGATGGAGCCACCCGCGCCACCAGGCCGAGCATGTACGCAAACGCCGGACTGCGTCCGATCAAGCCCGTTGTCGTTGCTTGACCCTGCGCCACTTTGAGCGACGCCATTTTTTCCACATAAAAGGCTTGCTGGCCACTGGCGTCGAGCAGCGGCGCGAGTTCGATGTTGACGTATTCCTCACCCTTTGGCGTGTGGTGCAGGTGCAGCACCCGTTCGCGCTGGCCCGATTCGCGCGAGCGCGCCAGCGGGCAGGATTCACCGGCCTGGTCACAGGGCACGCTAAAGCGGTGCGAAACCTCGTAACAGGTTCGCCCCACCACGCTGTGTTGCGGGCTGAACTGACGCCGGTAAGCAGCGTTGGCGGCCAGAATGCGGTACTGGGTGTCAAACAGGATGTGTGGCTCGGGCAAGCCTTCAATGAAGGACATGAGCTCGGGAAGCGGTTTCATGGGAAAATCTTTCAACAGGCGTTGCAGTAACTTATGTCAAAAATGGCTTAGTTGTGCCAATTATGGCAGTTATTCTGACTGTGGCGCACTTCTCGACCTAGATGAATTATGCTAAGTCGTTGTTTTGCATCAACTTTTTCACTGAAGCACTGATGGCACGTTTCTTGTTTGGCTTAAGGGGTTTGTAACGTCTGGAATGACTGTGTACTTCCGTATTTTGAATAACGAGGCCCGTGCTGCGTTGACTTATTTGCTGGCGGACCTCGATGCTCGCGAAGCGGTGCTGATTGACCCCCACGCCTCTGACCTGCCTTTGCTCCTGGCGCTGCTGGCCGAGAGGGAGTTGCGCCTGTGCTGGGTGTTGCGTACCCACCACCACGATGTTTTGCAGCCCGGAGAGCGCGAGCAGTTGGCACTTTTGGGTGCGCCTATGGTGCAAGGTGATGCGCTGGCAGCCTTGCTGTTGGCCGACGGTGGCGTACTGCCTTTCGGTGCCGAACTGGTGCGCGTACTGCGCACGCCGGGCCACACGACCCATTGCCTGAGTTTTGCCTGGCGCGACCGCCTGTTTTGCGGCGGTTTGTTCGCGATCACCGCCTGCCTGCACCAGCCGCGACCTGCAGCGCCTGAGGCGCTGTGGGACAGTGTGACCCAGCGTGTCTTCACCTTGCCCGATGAAACCCTGTTGTTTGCAGGCCATGAGCAGCACGCGCGCGCCGTCAGCACCGTGCAGGAGCAGCGCCGCTGGCACCCGTTTTTTGCGGGCCAGACGCGTGACGAATTTCTGACGCACGTGGCTGCGCTGCCAGACAAGATTTGATCTGTTTTTTCTTTTGAGGAACCCCTGATGACCATTGAAAACAAAGCGCCTAAAAAGGTGATCCCCATCACCGTGGCGGAGCCTGACGAGGAATTGGTGTCGCTGTATGCAGCACAACAGAAAATTTATCCGCGTAGCGTGTCCGGGGTCTTCTCGAATTGGCGCTGGATCATGGTGTGGGTGACGCAAATCATTTTTTATGGCTTGCCCTGGATCGAGTGGGGCCAGCGCCAGGCGGTGCTGTTTGATTTGAGCGTGCGCCGTTTTTATATTTTTGGCTTGGTGCTGTACCCGCAAGACTTCATCTACCTGACTGGTTTGATGATCATCGCGGCCTTGTCGCTGTTCCTGTTCACGGCCGTGGCCGGGCGTTTGTGGTGCGGCTATGCCTGCCCGCAAACGGTTTACACCGAAATCTTTTTATGGATAGAAAATAAGCTGGAAGGCGACCGATCAGCGCGCATGCGCCGTGACGATGGCCCAATGACTGCCGAGAAGTTAGCCCGCAAGGCGGGCAAGCAATTTTTGTGGATTGTGTTTGCTTTCTGGACCGGCTTTACTTTTGTGGGCTACTTTGTGCCGATGCGCGAAATGACAGGTGCCTTTTTGGGCGGTCAGTTGGCAGCCTGGGAGTTTTTCTGGGTCTTTTTCTACGGCTTTGCCACCTATGGCAACGCCGGTTTCATGCGGGAACAGGTTTGCAAGCACATGTGCCCCTATGCCCGTTTTCAGAGCGCCATGTTCGACAAGGACACCTTGATCGTGACCTATGACGCCGAACGCGGCGAGCCGCGCGGTGCCCGCTCCAAAAAGGCCGACCTCAGCACCCTGAACCTGGGTGCCTGTGTGGATTGCAGCTTGTGTGTACAGGTGTGTCCAACCGGTATCGACATTCGCAATGGCCTGCAGTACGAATGTATTGGCTGTGGCGCCTGCGCCGACGTGTGCGACACGGTGATGGACAAGGTGGGTTACCCGCGTGGCCTGGTCAAGTACTCGACCGAAAACGCCATGAAAAATAACTGGAACAAAGAGCAGACCGTGAAACGGGTGCTGCGGCCCCGGGTGCTGGTTTATACCGCCATTTTGGTGGCGATTGTGGTGGCTATTTTTACCAGTCTGGCGACGCGCACGTCGTTCAAGGCCGATGTCGTGCGCGACCGCGGCGTGATGGCGCGTGTGGTCGAGGCCGGCAAAATAGAGAACGTGTACCGGATTCAGGTCATGAATGCAACCGAAGCTCCGCAACGCTACAAAATCTCGGTAGAAGGCTTGCATGACATCAGGATCATGTCGGACGACACGGTCAGTATTGCGTCCACCGAAGCCCGCTGGTTGCCGGTGCGGGTCCAGGTGCCGCCAGAAGCCGACAAGCCCGGAGCGCACGAAATTCACTTTATCATCGAATCCCTGGACAGCCCGGGGCGGTTGCGCGAAGAATCCAAGTTCATCATTCCAAATTAAGCCAGGGCGGGGCGCCTGAACCTCAGGCCAGGTACAACCAGCCGGCCACCGCGGCCAGGCCCACGGCTAGGTGGAACATGCTCCAGCGCAAGAAGTGATTGCGCAGGGCCTGGGGCGACAGCGCCGATATCAGGAACAGCCGCCCGTCTTGCGGTGCTCGCAGCAGGTGGATGCC
>JAQSDS010000318.1 GCA_029946045.1 Rhodoferax sp. | reverse complement strand
GTTTAGCAGCAGCTTTTACGGCTGGTTTAGCAGCAGCTTTTACGGCTGGTTTAGCCGCGGGTTTGGCAGCAGGTTTTTTTGCAGTGGCCATGTCAATCTCCTTGATCAATTTGCAAAGAGCACTTGACGAAAATCATTGAGCGTCAAGTGATCCATGATGTTGGGCTGGTTCCCAGCACCATGAACGGGGGTCAACAAGACTTTGCCACCATGAGGTGGTTCGGCAGCTTGTGAAAGAAGGGGCGTCATGGGTCGCTGTTATTCCCAGGACAACGCGCCGCCAGACTGGTATTCAATGACACGCGTCTCAAAGAAATTACGTTCTTTCTTCAAGTCAATCATTTCACTCATCCAGGGGAAGGGGTTTTCTTCATTTGGAAAGAGCGTCTCCAGACCAATCTGGGTGGCCCGGCGATTGGCAATGTAGCGCAAATACCCTTTGAACATGGACGCATTCATGCCCAGCACACCACGCGGCATGGTGTCTTCTGCATAGCGGTATTCCAGGTCGACCGCAGTTTCAAACAAGGCTTTGATTTCGGCTTTGAATTCTGCGGTCCAGAGCTGCGGATTTTCCAGCTTGAGCTGGTTGATCAGGTCAATACCAAAGTTGCAATGCATGGACTCATCACGCAGGATGTACTGGTATTGCTCTGCGGCGCCGGTCATCTTGTTTTGACGACCCAGTGCCAGAATCTGGGTAAAACCGACATAGAAGAACAGGCCTTCCATCAGGCAGGCAAATACGATCAGTGACTTGAGCAGGGTCTGATCAGCCTCAGGTGTGCCGGTCTTGAACTGCGGGTCCATGATGGCTTCAATGAACGGGATCAGGAACTCGTCCTTGTCGCGAATGGATTTGATTTCGTTGTAGGCGCTGAAAATTTCGCCCTCGTCCAGACCAAGTGATTCCACAATGTACTGGTAAGCGTGGGTGTGAATAGCTTCTTCGAAAGCCTGGCGCAGTAAGAACTGACGGCACTCGGGCGCGGTGATGTGGCGATAGGTGCCGAGCACGATGTTGTTGGCAGCAAGGGAGTCTGCTGTGACAAAAAATCCCAAATTGCGTTTGACGATGCGGCGCTCGTCTTCAGTCAGGCCATTGGGATCTTTCCAGAGAGCAATGTCACGAGTCATGTTGACTTCTTGTGGCATCCAGTGGTTGGCACAGCTGGATAGGTATTTTTCCCATGCCCATTTGTACTTGAAGGGCACCAACTGATTGACATCGGTCTTGCCGTTAATGATGCGCTTGTCGGCGGCATTGACGCGCCGTTGCGGGGCAATCACGGGCGTTTTAACGGTGGCAGTGAGGTCGGCCAAACGCCCTGCCAAAGGCGGGTTCAAGCGACTCGCCTCAGGCGGCGGCAAACTGGCAGTAGGTATAACTTCTTCGTCCCAGGTCAACATGTTTTTTCCAATCGGTGAATTATGAGATCTAGCGTCATAAATAGAAAGATTTTTGTCGTCGCTCAAGGTGTCGGACTGCTGCACTGTGGTGTACCAACATCGCCAACCTGGAGCGCATGGTGAGCCCTATTGGCAAGACTCACAGGTTGGGTCATCAACACCGCAAAATTTGACATCGGTAGCGGGCATGGACGCCATCTGTTGACGCGCTGCCTCTGCCGCGGCATCGAGTGCACTCAGACTGCTTTTTCCAGCCATTTCGCCGCCTGATGACACTGCATTCATACGACCCGCTGTGACCGTGGATTTCTCCACATGGGTCGCCGATTGGGTCCGCAGGTAATAGGTAGTTTTGAGGCCGCGCACCCAGGCCAGCTTGTAGGTGTCGTCGAGCTTTTTGCCCGACGCGCCGGCCATGTAAATGTTGAGCGATTGCGCCTGGTCAATCCATTTCTGGCGACGTGCTGCAGCTTCCACCAACCAACGGGTTTCAACTTCGAAGGCGGTCGCATACAGCGACTTAATTTCCGCGGGAATCCGGTCGATGGGTTGCAGCGAACCATCAAAGTGTTTGAGGTCCATCACCATCACATCGTCCCACAGGCTGAGGCGTTTGAGGTCGCGCACCAGGCAGCTGTTGATGATGGTGAACTCGCCCGATAAATTGGACTTGACCGACAGGTTACCGAAGCAGGGTTCAATCGATGCGTCCACGCCAATGATGTTGGAAATAGTGGCCGTGGGCGCAATCGCCACACAGTTGGAGTTACGCATGCCGTACTGGGCAATTTTCTGCCGCAAGGCGTCCCAGTCGAGGGTGCTGGATCGGTCTACCTCAACATAACCTCCGCGTTCATGCGCAAGCCGGTCGAGCGTGTCGATCGGCAGAATGCCCTGGTCCCACAAGGAACCCTTGTAGCTTGAGTATTGGCCGCGTTCACGCGCCAGTTCGGTAGAGGCCTGGTAAGCGTAATAACAAATGGCTTCCATGGACTCATCGGCGAACTGCACTGCGGCTTCGCTCGCGTAGGGCAGGCGCAGTTCGTACAGGCTGTCCTGGAAGCCCATCAGGCCCAGTCCGACCGGGCGATGTCGCAGGTTGGAGTCACGCGCCTTTTTGACTGCGTAGTAGTTGATGTCGATCACGTTGTCGAGCATGCGCATGGCGGTGGTGATCGTTTTTTGCAGCTTGGCGTGGTCTACCTTGCCATCTTTCAAATGCTGCAGCAAATTGACCGAACCCAAATTGCAGACGGCGGTTTCTGTGTTGCTGGTGTTGAGCGTGATCTCGGTGCACAGGTTGCTCGAATGCACCACGCCCACATGTTGCTGCGGTGAGCGAATGTTGCAAGCGTCCTTGAACGTGATCCAGGGATGGCCAGTCTCGAACAACATGGTCAGCATCTTGCGCCACAGGTCGCTGGCTTGCACCGTGCGATAGGGCTTGATTTCGCCGCGCGCCGCTTTTTCTTCGTAGGCCACATAAGCTTGCTCGAACGCGATGCCAAACTTGTCATGCAGGTCAGGCACGTTGTTGGGCGAGAACAGTGTCCACTGGCCTTTTTCCATGACGCGGCGCATGAACAGGTCGGGGATCCAGTTGGCCGTGTTCATGTCGTGGGTGC
>JAQSDS010000317.1 GCA_029946045.1 Rhodoferax sp. | reverse complement strand
CTTCTTCCTTCAGTCGCGAAGCCGCTCCGACGGCACGGGGAATCACGTCGTTGGCGTAGGCTTGGGCTTCGTTTTTGGCACGCTCGCGTTCCTGGCCAGCCTTGAGCACATCGTCAAAGGCAGCTTGCACCTGCTCAGGCGGACGCACACCGCCTTGTTGCAAGTTGATGCCAACCACCTCGATACCGACTTTGTAGCGATCCAGAATGGATTGCATCATGGCGCGCACGCGCGGCGCGATCTGATCGCGCTCTTCAGACAGGGCACTGTCCATTTTCATCTTGCCGACCACTTCGCGTACCGCTGTCTCAGCAGCCTGCACCACAGCGTCGGCCGGATTTTTGCTTTCGAACAAAAAGGCACGTGCGTCGTTCAGGCGGTATTGCACAGCAAACTTGATTTCGACAATGTTTTCATCTTCGGTCAACATCGCCGACTCCCGCAGTCCTGTGGCCTTGATGACCACGTCACGGCCCACATCAACAGACCGGATCTGGGTCACAAAGATGACCTCGTGGCGCTGGATCGGATAAGGCAGGCGCCAGTTGAAACCGGCACCCACTGTGCTGTTGTACTTGCCAAACTGGGTAATGACCGCCTGTTGACCTTCTTGCACAATGAAGAAGCCGGTACCAAGCCAGATCAACACAGCCACCACCGCCACCAGACCCACGCCAATACCAGCACTCTTCATATCGGGCTGGAAGTTGCCATTGCCACCGCCATGACCACCGCCACCACGAATCGGCTTGGCACCCCGATTGCCCCCTTTGACGCTGCCAAGCAGTCCACCCAGTTTGCGATTGAAGTCACGCCACAACTCATCGAGGTCGGGCGGCCCCTGGTTGGCACCACGACGCGGACCACGATCTGGCGGGTTGGGCGGCGGTGTGTCCTGCGGCTTTTGTTCAGGCGGAGGGTCTGAATCTTGGGGCTCGGAGGCGCCAGACTTGTCGTCGGCGCGTCCCCAGCGCGGATCGTTCAGGTTAAACATGCCCCGAATTCGGGATGGCAATGAAGCCAGACTAAAGGCCGGTCGTTGAAGTT
The DNA here is from genome assembly GCA_029946045.1 of Rhodoferax sp. Taxonomy (GTDB): domain Bacteria; phylum Pseudomonadota; class Gammaproteobacteria; order Burkholderiales; family Burkholderiaceae_C; genus Rhodoferax. Next base: position 2,001 of record JAQSDS010000317.1, on the reverse strand, counting down.
TCATCGAATCACTCATATTTATTTTGACTCCATTGTGCCGAAATCCGGGTCAGCCTCATGACTTGCATGGAAATCTGGCTGCCCTAACGGAACGGCGTCAGGTGCCTGAATTTTGGCCACCAGCAGCTGACGCAACGCGGCCACCCCGTCACCGGTCTGCGCACTCAGGAAGATGCGAGGGCTTGGCACCCCGGCCAGATCGTAAACATCTTGCATCGCATGCGGGCGCAGCCCAGGCTCGACCTGGTCGAGCTTGTTGAAAACCAGAATTTGGGGAATATCACCGGCGCCGATTTCAGCCAGCACGCGCTGCACCTCGGCGATCTGCTCGACATGGTTGGGACTGGAAAAATCAACGACATGCAAGAGCAAATCAGCGTCCACGGCCTCCTGCAAGGTGGCCTGAAACGCATTGACCAGCCCGTGCGGCAAGTCCCGAATGAACCCGACGGTATCGGACAAGGAAATCACACGCCCGAGCTCACCCAGGTACAACTGGCGTGTGGTGGTATCGAGTGTTGCAAACAACTGGTCAGCAGCATACACACGCGCTTTGACCAGGGCGTTGAACAGCGTGGACTTGCCGGCGTTGGTATAGCCTACCAGCGAGATGTTGAAGGCGTCGCGTCGATCGCGCTGACGGCGCTGGGTTTGCCGTTGCCGCTTCACCTTGACCAGGCGTTCCTTGATGCGCTTGATACTGTCCGCAATCATGCGCCGGTCCAGCTCGATTTGCGATTCACCCGGACCGCCGCGCATGCCGATGCCGCCGCTTTGACGCTCCAGATGTGACCAGCGCCGCACCAGGCGGGTGCTCAAATACTGCAGCTTGGCCAATTCAACTTGCAGTTTGCCTTCGTGGCTACGTGCCCGTTGCGCAAAAATTTGAAGGATCAACAAGGTGCGGTCATTCACCGGCAGCTCCAGATGGCGCTCCAAATTGCGTTGCTGCGCCGGGCTCAGGCTTTGGTCAAACAGAACCTCCTGGACACCCAACTGGGTGGCAAGCTGCTTGATTTCATCGGCCTTGCCGCTGCCAATAAAAAGCGCCGCATCGGGCGCCTTGCGCTTGCACGTCATGCGCGCAACGGGCGTCAACCCGGCAGTCTGGGCCAGCAGACCTAGTTCTTCGAGTTGATCATCAAAAAAGGGATGTCCGAAATCAACCCCAACCAGCAAGGCAGGGGTGAGCTGGCGATCAGGCTGCTGCAGGTTGCTCACCCTCAGCCACTGAGAAGTTGACAGCCCGACCCGGGACGATGGTCGAAATAGCGTGTTTGTAAACCATTTGTGTCACGGTGTTGCGCAGCAAGACCACATACTGATCGAACGACTCGATCTGACCTTGTAACTTGATCCCATTGACCAGATAAATTGAGACCGGGACATGCTCGCGTCGCAACGTGTTCAGGAATGGATCTTGCAAGAGTTGGCCTTTGTTATTCACGATATTCTCCGTGTTGTGAAATTTAAGAAGCAGTGACGATACCACAGCCCCATGCGGGAAACAGTTGGACGAGGCCTATATCCTCAACAAATCCGGTAACACGCATTCGCAAGCGCGTTCAAGAGACTTTGTCGGCAAACGGATTGCTTGAAGTCTTCAGTTCGATGCGCAGCGGGGTGCCGACCAGATCAAACTCCTTGCGGAAGCGACCTTCAAGAAAACGCTTGTAGGCATCGGTCACGTGTTCCAGCGAATTGCCATGGATCACGATAACAGGCGGGTTCATGCCGCCCTGGTGTGCATAACGTAATTTGGGCCGGTACATGCCAGCGCGTTGCGGGCTTTGAAATTGCACCGCTTCGAGCAACAGCCGCGTCAGTACCGGGGTTGACATTTTGCAGTTGGCCGCTTTGTAGGCCTGTGCAATGCTGGTCCACAACGGCCCCAGGCCCTGTCGTTTTTGGGCCGATATGAAGTGCAAATTGGCAAACTTCAAAAATGGCAGTCGGGTTTCGATGGAGCGCTTGACCAGCTCGCGCTGGTACTCGTCTATG
>JAQSDS010000316.1 GCA_029946045.1 Rhodoferax sp. | reverse complement strand
ATTCCCGAAAAAAACGCCATCCTGCACCACGGCGGCTGGGTCAAAAGTGCGGCCGACTCCTATGAGGTGCGCGGCAAGACGCTGGGCATCATTGGCTACGGCCACATTGGCACGCAAATTGGCGTGCTGGCCGAACACCTGGGCATGCGCGTGCTGTTTACCGACATCGAAGCCAAGCTGCCGCTGGGCAACGCGCAGGCCATGAACAGCCTCGAGGCCCTGCTGGGTGCGGCCGACGTGGTCACCCTGCATGTGCCCGAAACCGCCGAGACAGCCGGCATGATGGGCGCCGCGCAACTGGCCGCCATGAAGCCCGGCAGCCACCTGATCAATGCCTCGCGCGGCAGTGTGGTTGACATCGACGCGCTGGCCGCAGCGCTACAAAGCCGCCATTTGCACGGCGCCGCCATTGACGTTTTCCCCATCGAGCCACAAGGCAACGACTCGGCCTTTGTTTCGCCGCTCACGCGTTTTGACAACGTCATTTTGACGCCGCACATTGGCGGCTCGACACTGGAGGCTCAGGTCAACATCGGCACCGAGGTCGCGGCCAAGCTGATCCGCTATAGCAGCAACGGCTCCACCACTTCAGCCGTCAATTTTCCTGAAGTGGCGCTGCCCGCACACACCGGGCGCAGCCGCTTGCTGCACATTCACCGCAACGTGCCGGGGGTGATGGCGCAGGTCAACGAACGCTTGTCAGCAGCGGGCATCAACATTGCGGCGCAGTACCTCAGCACCCATGAGGACGTCGGTTATGTGGTGATCGACGTGGACAGCGCAGCCAGCAAGGCCGCGCTGGATGAGCTCTGCGACGTGCCGTACACCATCCGCTGCCGCATTCTTTACTGACGCAGACGGCTTCAGCCCAGCCGCGCCAGCTGGTCCCTGACTTTGGCCAGCGTGGCCTCAAAGTCGGCCAGGCGCTTGCGCTCCTGATCAATCACGGCGGCAGGCGCGCGGGCCACGAAGGACTCGTTACTGAGTTTTCCGTGGGCCTTGACGATTTCACCTTCCAGGCGTGCCAGTTCCTTGCCCAGGCGGGCTTTTTCTGCGGCCACGTCAATTTCCCTGAACAGGCAGATGCGCGCTTCGCCCACCACGGCCACAGGCGCGGCCTGTGCGGCGGCGGCCCAGGCGGCCTCGTCTTCAAACACACGCACCTCGCTGAGCTTGGCCAGCGCCTGCAGCACCGGTGCGGCCTGGGTCATGAAGGCCGCCTCGGCGACTGAGCCGGCAATGGCAAACAGGGGCAGGCGGGTGGCAGGCGACACGCTCATTTCGCCGCGCAAGTTGCGGCAGGCATCGACCAGTTGCTTGAGTTTGGCCACATGGGCGATAGCTGCTTCGTCGATGCGCTCGGGCTGACTCACCGGGTAAGCGGCAATCGCCACCGACGGGCCGGCACGCCCGGCCACCGGGGCAATTTTTTGCCACAGTTCTTCGGTCACAAACGGGATGATGGGGTGCGCCAGGCGCTGGATGGTCTCCAGCGTGCGGATCAGGGTGCGACGCGTGGCGCGCTGTTGTGCGGCGTTGCCGGTCTGAATTTGCACCTTGGCAATTTCCAGGTACCAGTCGCAGAACTCGTTCCAGACAAAGTCGTAAATCGTGCTGGCCACGTTGTCCAGTCGGTAGTCGGCAAAACCCTGGGCCACCTGAGCTTCGACCTTTTGCAGCAAGGAAACGATCCAGCGGTCCGCTGCGCTGAAGTCGAGGTAGCTGGCTGGGTTTTTGGGGTCAGAGCCCAAATTCGTCCCGAAATTGGTGTCTGACCCCAATAACCCCTCTTTCAATCCGCAATCCTGGCCTTCGCAGTTCATCAGCACAAAGCGGCTGGCGTTCCAGAGCTTATTGCAGAAGTTGCGATAGCCTTCGCAGCGCTTGGCGTCGAAGTTGATGGAGCGGCCCAGCGAAGCCAGCGAGGCAAAGGTAAAGCGCAGCGCGTCGGCACCAAAGGCCGGAATACCCGCCGGGAATTCCTTTTCGGTGTTCTTGCGCACCTGGGGCGCGGTCTCAGGCTTGCGCAGGCCCTCGGCGCGCTTGACCAGCAGCTCGGGCAAGCCAATGCCGTCAATCAGGTCGACCGGATCCAGCACATTGCCCTCACTCTTGCTCATCTTGTGGCCCTGGGCGTCGCGCACCAGGCCGTGGATGTACACGTGTTTGAACGGCACCTGGCCGGTAAAGTGGGTTGTCATCATGATCATCCGGGCGACCCAGAAAAAGATGATGTCGTAACCGGTGACCAGAACGCTCGAAGGCAGATACAAGTCGATGTCGTTGAGGCTTTTGACGCTTGCTTCTTGTGATGCTGATCCGCTCAGGCCGGGGCCCGTGCCGACCGGGCTCAGATGCGCTGCGCTAGCGACATCGCCCGGCTCGGCACGGGCTCCAGCCTGAGCTGCGTCGGTGCTGGTTGAGGCATCGTTTCCCCAGCCCATGGTGCTGAACGGCACCAGCGCGCTGGAGTACCAGGTGTCGAGCACGTCTTCGTCGCGGCGCAGGTTTTTGCCAGGCGCCTGGGCCTGGGCCTCAAGCTCGTTACGGGCCACATAGACCAGGCCATCTTCGTCGTACCAGGCCGGAATCTGGTGGCCCCACCAGAGCTGGCGGCTGATGCACCAGTCCTGGATGTTGTTCATCCACTGGTTGTAGGTGTTGACCCAGTTCTCGGGCACAAACTTGACCTGGCCCGACTGCACCGCGTCGATGGCTTTTTGGGTGATGGATTTGCCTGTTGGGTCGGAGTCACTGACCTTGGTCATGGCCACAAACCACTGGTCGGTCAGCATGGGTTCGATCACCTGGCCGGTGCGGGCGCAACGCGGCACCATGAGCTTGTGTTTTTTGATCTCCACCATCAGTTCCAGCGCCTGCAGGTCTTTCACAATCTGCTTACGGGCGGCAAAACGGTCCAGGCCCTGGTACACCGCAGGGGCTTGATCGTTGATCTTGGCGTCGAGCGTGAGCACGCAAATCATAGGCAGCTTGTGGCGCTGGCCCACCGCATAGTCGTTCTGGTCGTGGGCTGGCGTCACTTTCACCA
>JAQSDS010000315.1 GCA_029946045.1 Rhodoferax sp. | reverse complement strand
CTTTCCGGGCGAGACCGAAGAAGACTTTGGCAAGATGATGAAGCTCATCGACGATGTGGGTTTTGACAACTCGTTCAGCTTCATCTTCAGCCCACGCCCCGGCACACCCGCTGCCAACCTGGCGGATGACACGCCGCACGAGGTCAAGCTGCGCCGCCTGCAGCACCTGCAAGGCGTGATCAATGACAGCATCAAGCGCATTTCCGAGAGCCGCATGGGTACGGTGCAGCGCATCCTGGTAGAAGGCGCGTCCAAGCGCGACGCCACCGAGCTGATGGGCCGCACCGAGTGCAACCGGGTGGTGAATTTTGTCGGCCAGCCACGTCTGATTGGGCAGATGGTGGATGTGACCATCACCGACACACGTACCTTCACGTTGCGTGGCGAGGTGCTAACCAAAGAACTGGCCTGAAACCAGTCGGCCGCCAAAAAAAAGGCCTCCCGAACAGGGAGGCCAGCGCACGAAAGATGACTTGACTTACTTCTTGCGTGCCGCAATCGAGGCTTCGGCGGTCTTGACCAAGTCAACACCCACGGTGTTTTTCCACTTGTCATACACCGGGCGCGTCGCCGTGACAAAGGCATCCCGCTCAGCCGGGCTCAGGTGCGTGATGGTGACCCCCAAGGCCGCGATCTCCTTGAGCAAAGGTTGGTCCGCTTCAACCAGCCCTTTGCGTGCAATGACCGTTTCCTGCTTGCCCGCCTCAATGGCAGCCTGACGCACAATGGCCTGATCAGCTGGGGTCCAGGAACTCCATATTTCCTTGTTGACGACAAAAATCAGCGGGTCTGCCACATAGCCCCACAGCGTCACATGCTTCTGGCTGACGTTGTGCAGTTTGGCAGCGGTGAAGATCGACAACGGATTTTCCTGGCCATCCACGGCACCGCTGGCAAAGGCCGGCTGCGCGTCAGCCCAGCTCATTTGCGTTGGGTTGGCACCCAGGGCCGTGAAGGTGTCGAGAAACAGCGGCGAGCCGACCACACGGATTTTCATGCCCTTGAGATCAGCTGGCGTGCGCACCGCGCGCTTGGAGTTGGAGAGTTCGCGGTAGCCGTTTTCACCCCAGGCCAGTGGCACCACGCCCGCTTTGTCCAGGGTGGTAAAAATCTGTTTGCCCACCGACCCTTGGGTCAGTGCGTCAAGTGCTGCGTAGTCAGGCATCAAGAAAGGCATGGAGAACAGATTGAGCTGCTTGACTTGCGGTGACCAGTTGATGGTGGAGCCTACCGCCATGTCGATCACGCCCTGGCGCAGCGCGGAAAATTCGCGCGTCTGGTCACCTTGAATCAGCGACACACCGGGGTAGAGCTTGATGTTGATGCGACCTTGGGTGCGCTCTTTCACCAGGTCCGCCCAGATCTGACCGCCCTTGCCCCAAGGAAAGGCCGGCCCCAGCACCAGCGACATACGGTATTCCGACTTATAGCTTTGTGCTGAAGCCAGCGTGGCCACGCTCAATGCACCAGCGGCCAGCACCCATTTGAGTAACGAACGAACTTTCATGTTTTCTATCTCCTTGGTTAAAAATGTATGGAACTCAATAGCCCAGGCGCGTGGGCAGCCACATGGCAATCGACGGGAACATGATTACCAGCAGCAGCACGCAAAGCAGCGCTGCCATCAACCACAACACCCAGCGCACGCTTTCCTCCATGCGCACCCCGGCAATGCGGCAAGTCACCATCAGGTTCACCGCAATCGGCGGTGTGAACTGGCCCAGCGCCACCATCAGGGTCAACAGCACGCCGAACCAGACCGGATCCCAATGGTAGAAGTTGACGATGGGCAGCAGCAGCGGCACAAAAATCAGGAAGATCGAAATCCCGTCCAGAAACATGCCCACCGCCACCAGCATCAACATCAGCAGCGCCAGCACACCGTACTCCCCCAGACCCGAATTGACGATGGCCTGCGTTACCGGGTCAACAATGCCCAGGGTGGACAGCGAATAAGCAAAAATACCTGCCAATGCGACCACCAGCAAAATGATGGCCGACAACTCGCCTGACTCGCGCAAGATATGGAACAGGTCGCGAACCCGAATGGTGCGGTAGATCGCCATACCGACAAACAGGCCGTAAAACACCGCCACCACGGCCGCCTCGGTGGGTGTAAACCAGCCCGCCCGCATGCCTCCCAGAATCAGCACCGGTGCCGCCAGGCCCCAGGAGGCGTCACGCAGGCTGGCCCAAAACGGTGGTTTGGGCAGCAGGGCCTCTTGCAGGCCGAAATGGTGTTTGCGCGACAGCCAGACCGCCGGCACCATCAAGGCCAGCCCCACCAACAAACCTGGCAGCATGCCGGCGGCAAAAATGGCAGGCACGGACACCCCAGGCACCAGCACCGAATAAACAATGACGGCAATGGAGGGCGGAATCAGGATGTCAATCGACGCCGCCGCGCCCACCACGCTGGCTGAAAACGCCGGCGGGTATCCCGAGCGGGTCATGGCGGCGATCATCACACCGCCCACCGCGGCAGCCGTGGCTGGTCCAGAGCCCGAGATGCCGCCCATCAGCATGGCCACGGCAACCACGACCACGGGCAACATGCCAGGGCCACGCCCGACGATGGAAATCGCAAAATTCACCAGTCGCAGCGCCACACCGGAACGGTCAAAAATCGAGCCCACCAGCACAAACATCGGAATTGCCAGCAGCGGATACTTGCCCAGACCGGCATAAAAATTCTGTGGCACGGCCAGCAAGCCAAACCATTGCGCATCGGCGTTGGCGAGCCCGATGGCGGCCGCACCCGCCAACCCCAGGGCCGCACCGATCGGCACACCGACCAGCATCATCACAAGAAACACCACAAACAGCAAAGTGACTATCATGCGCGACGCCCCCGCCGGATAAACAGGCCCAACGCGCGCAAGGCAATGGCGCAAGAAAGAATCGGCAACCACATGCTGTACCACCACTGCGGGACCCCGATGCCGGGGGATGTTTCGCCGTATTGGAAATCGTCGTAGACCATGCGCATGCTCAAGGCGGCAATCATAGCGAACAACAAGGCCACCATCAGGGCGCCAAAACGCGCGAACCAACG
>JAQSDS010000314.1 GCA_029946045.1 Rhodoferax sp. | reverse complement strand
ACCCCAGGTACGGCGCTGGTTGTCATGCAGGCCGCCTTGGGCAGCGGCAACCACGAACGACAGGTTTTCAATGGCTCGGGTGCGCAGCAACAGTTCCCAGTGGTCATGCCCGGTGGTGGATGTGAAAGCGGCGGGCACCAGCATCAGATGCGCCCCGGCCTGGGCGTAATGACGGTACAACTCGGGAAAGCGCAGGTCGTAGCACACGCTCATGCCGATGCGCCAAGTGTGGCCATCGGCAGAGGCCAGATCGAAGCTTGCGGGATGCTGGCCCGCTGCCAGCACCAGCGATTCGTCATAAGACTCGACGCCATTGTCAAACCGAAACAAGTGCATTTTGTCGTAGCGCGCCACGCACTCGCCACTGGGTGCATACACCAGCGAACTGTTGAATACCCGGGACCCGGTTGGCACCACGTCGGAAGCGCTGGTCAACGCACTGATGGGCAGCGTGCCCGCCACCAGCCACAGCCCCAGCTCGCGGGCGCTGTCACTCAAGAACTGCTGTATCGGACCGCTCCCAAAGGGCTCCTGAATCGTCAATTTATCGGCATCCCGCCGGCCCATCAAGCAGAAATACTCGGGCAATACGGCCAGTTCGGCACCTGTTTGCGCCGCCGACTGCAACAAACCTTTGGCCTCGGTCAGATTGGCTGACAAGTCAGCGCCCGAGACCATTTGAATGGCCGCAACTTTCATGGTTTTTTCTCCTGAGCGGCCGCGCCAGCGCGCGACACTTTGGTAATTTGAGGATCGGACCAGGCGCCATCGATATGAAACTCCTGGGTGGCAGACTCGATCAGCGGGCGACGCAAAAACATCTGGGCCAGAAAGCTGCCCAAACCCACCGCCGGATTGATCACCGTGGCGATCAAGGTGGCCGTTCCGGCGTTGATTTCAGGGATCACCACCACTTTGAGATCCTGCGTCTCGCGGGCGATATCTGCACTGCCTTCCATCAACACGGCAGCGTTGATGCCCTTCATTTGCAGGTTGTTGGTGGACGCCATGCCCTGGTCAATCCTGACATCACCTCGCAAAAAATCAAAGGAAAAGCCCTCGCTGAAAACATCTCTGAAATCGAGCGTCAGGCGACGCGGCAAAGCCTGCAGGCTCAGCACCCCGAGCAGCTTGGCAATGCCGGGCTCGGCCTTGAGAAACTGACCGGATTCGACATTGACCGTGAAGGCGCCACCCATGGAGGGATAGTCGGGGCTCAGGGGCGAACCTACCCAGGCGACCTGGCCCTCGAATTTGCCGCGCCCGCCACGCACAACGTCTTTCATGCCAAAGCGACTCAGCAAGGCACCACTATCGCCGACATCGAGTTTGAAGTTCATCACCGTACGCCGCGCCCCGGTGGACATTGCCGCCGTGGACGCGAGCTCGGCGGGTGCCTGCCCGTTCAGCCCGACCCAATTACCGCTGGCGACGAAGCTGGCCTCGGGCGCAACCAGGTTGAATCGATTCAAACGCCATTCGCGCAAACCGGCCTGGGCACTGCGGTTCACCGCCAGCACCTCCAGCCGACCCAAATGCTTGCCGCGCAGTTCGAAATCATCGACCACGATGTCCAATGCCGGCATGCTGGTCGGTTGGGCCTCAAGCAAGACATCGACATCGGTGGCCGCGCCAGGGGCAATCGTCAAACGTGCCAGCCGGGCATACACCCTGCCCTCGGCTCCGCCACTGGACTGTGCATTGGGCAACCGGTATTCCAGGTAACCGTTGAGCTCACTGGCCTGCAGATTGGCTTGCCACACGGCACCGTCACGGCCAGCGCCAATCACGACCTGGTTGAACTGACGACCACCCAAGGTCAACAACTGCGAACGCAGCGCCAGCTGCGACGGAAAATACGACATGGCCGTGCCGTTGCCCGCCGCCAGCGCAGGTCCCGTCACGGGGGAGCCGGTGGCCTGCGTCAGGAGCTCGCTCCAGGCATCGACATTGAAATGATCCAACCGGATGTTGGCGCGCACGCCGCTGGACGGCAGCGGTGCAGACTCCTGCGCATCGAGTCCTACCTCCATGGCACCACGCAGCACGCGCGGCTCCGGCCGTGAGACATCGCGCTCGTACATGACCTGCGCTAGTTTGCCCAAAGATAAACTCAAACGATCCTGCAAGGGCCCAGGCACATCGGCCAGCACAGTGGTTTCAAGGCGCAAAGGCAGCAAGGCATCAGCGCTTTTGGAAAAAGGGGCTGGCAGACTCAAAGCCATGCCCTGCAGATTGCTGTTGACCAGCAACTCGGGCACGCCGCGGCGCAAGCCGAGCGTGGCGGTGTAGGCTGCAGCGCCACTGGCCTGACGCCCCAGACGCGCCACCCAACCCAGCTCTTGCGCCTGGCGCAAGCCCTCGGCGGTGGCAGTGCCCGTGGCACGTATCACCGAGGCAGGACGCCGGGACCCAGGCACTTCAGGCGCCAGCAGCCAGCCACCGTCCAGTCGGACCTCACCGCCCAACATGCGCGCCTGGACAGCAGCCAGGGAAAAACCGGTTTCGGTAAAACTGACATTGCCACGCGCGCGCGCGAGCTTGGGACTGTTTGGGGTGATCTGCACATCGTTACCCGCCAGCAAGATGCTGCCCCGGACAGTCGTCCGGTCGATGGCGGCAATCGGCAGCACCAGCCGAAGCTTGTAGTCTGCGTTCCCCGTGACGACGCTGCTGGCCAATGCCTCGTCGGTCATGGCGCGCAAGGGCGAAGCGTTGACCAGACGCATCAGATCGGGAAGCGGCCCTTTGATATCGGCATTGACCTGCACCAGAGAATGGTTCAAATCGTCAATGCGGGCATCCACCTGGGTCACTTGCAAGGCCGTGCCGTCGCCCAGCGTGGCGCGCGCCTTGTTGACTTGCAATTGCATGCGGTCGATGACCAGCTCGCCACTCAGGTCGGTCAGAACAGGCCAGGGCAAGTCACCCCTGTCCTGCAAGTTGGGTGGCACATACGCCAAGCTGGCGCCCGCGACCTGCGCGGTGATCTTGAAAACGCCTTTTTTCGGGTCGATCATAGGCAGCTGGTCAATGTCTCCCTTGACCTGAAACCGCACTGACGTGG
>JAQSDS010000313.1 GCA_029946045.1 Rhodoferax sp. | reverse complement strand
CAGCGCCGTTTTCGGCTTGCAGCTTCCAGTTGGCATCGAAGGTGTAGGTCGAGGTGCCGCGCAGCACTTCGATGCCTTCGGGAGACTGGTCCACGATCATGTCGATGATCTTGGCCGCTTCACCCAGGTGCTCACTCAAAGGCAGCACATCTGCGGCGATGCTGCCAAACAGGAAACCGCGGTAGCTGTCGAAGGCGCCGATGCGCACCAGGTCGTGGCTGCCTTCGGTGTTGAAGTTGGGCGGGTAACCGGCATCAGCGGACTGGTCTTTGACCTTGAGCAACTTGCCGCTGTTGTTGAAGGTCCAACCATGGAACGGGCAAGTGAAGCTGGACTTGTTGCCCTTCTTGTGACGAGCCAGCGTGGCGCCGCGGTGGGTACAGGTGTTGGCAAAGGCATTGAGCTTGCCGTCCTTGCCGCGGGTGATGACAACCTGCTGGCGACCCAGGTAAACAGTCATGTAGTCGTTGATGTTGGGCAGCTGGCTTTCGTGGCCCATGAACACCCAGTTGCCCTCGAAGATGTACTTCATCTCAAGCTCAAACAACTCCTGGTCAGTGAAGGCCGCGCGGTCAAGCCGGTAGGCATGCTTGACTGGATCGTCTTCGAGCATGGCATCCAGTTGGCTTATCTTGGCCGAGTTATCTAGGTTCTGTATCACTCTGATCTCCTGTTCGCTGTTAAAAATATGGCGCCTGTCACGGCAGGCAAAAAATGACTTCATCCAGCATCTGCAACCCCGGCCTCGAACAGCCATCAACAACAACTTGTGTCATGCTTTTGCGTTGCTCAGGCCCCGTCACTTCCGACTTACAGAGCTCTTCATTGCAAACCACATGCCAGCTTTTTCTGTGCGGTCCGGCCCAAATCTGGCTCCATTGGGGAAATGAAAAAAATGAACTGAAAATTTAGGGTTTACCCTAATAAAAATAAGGGTTGACCTAGGGTTTTCCCTTGCAAGTCACTCAAGGTCAAATACATCAAATGATTTACAGTTTTCACGCCTGTTGCAGTGCAATATGTATCTTTTGATTCAATCGCCCATGACCCACCGCACGGCATAGCTCAAGGCAACTTGCTATGCTCGGGGGCGAGGCCAGCAGTGCAGTGGCCTATGCCGCAGCTGGCATGGCTTGTGCTCATAGAAAACAAACAGACAACGCGCATATCTGCGACGGAGACATTCATGAAAATCAAACATTTCGCCTGTGGTGGGTGGCTGCCATGACCCCCAAGTCCACTTACGGAAAAAACACGCGTTCAGCAGAATTGCGTGTTGCCCCGAGCATCGCGCCGAGTCCCCAGCTGCCGCGTGGCAATCAGGTGGTTTTCAAACCGGACAATACCGAAGTCGACAAGGTGCGTTTCCCCAACCTGATCGACCTGATGGGGCGTTTGCACTTTTCAACCAATGACGGCCGGATCTGGCTCGATGACCAGCGCATGCTGCTGGTTCACGCCAAGGCCCTGGGCGCACTGCGCAAGGAGTTGATTGAGCATGTGGGCATCGATGCAGCGCGTGGTTTCATGACGCGCATGGGGTATCGCGCCGGTATCTGCGACGCGCAACTGGCCCGTAAAGTACGAACCAAGGCCTCGATCAATGACATGTTCGCGGTGGGCCCGCAAATGCATTGCCTGGAAGGCATTGGCCGCTCCGATGTGGTCCGGCTCGACATCGACATTAACCGCGGCATCCACTATGGCGAATTCCTCTGGACCAGTTCCATCGAGGACGAAGAACACATGCGCAACTACGACGTTGATACCGAACCGGCCTGCTGGATGCAAACCGGCTATGCCTCAGGCTATTCCACCGAGTTCATGGGGCGGCCGGTGCTCTACCGTGAAGTCGAATGCCTGTCGATGGGCCATAACTCGTGCCGTATTGTTGGCAAGCTGGTCGATGACTGGGACGAAGAGTCCAAAAAAGACATGCGCTTCATGACACCAGAAACCTCGCTCAGCACGGCGATCACGGTGGCACGCCAGCCCAGCCTGACCGCCCGTCCAGGCGAAGCAGCGGATGGCCAGGACCACCCAGTCGGCATTTCCCCAGGCTTCAATGCGGTCCTGAACCTGATCAAAAAAGTGGCGCCCACCCAGGCCACGGTGCTGTTCCTGGGGGAAAGCGGCGTCGGCAAGGAAGTGTTCGCGCGCATGCTGCATCGCTGGAGTTCGCGCCGCACCAAACCTTTCGTCGCCTTGAATTGCGCAGCAATTCCTGAAAACCTGATCGAATCCGAACTGTTTGGCGTCGAGCGCGGTGCCTTCACAGGCGCCAGCCAAAGCCGGCCGGGTCGCTTTGAGCGGGCCGACGGCGGCACCCTGTTTCTGGATGAAATCGGCACCCTGAGCTTCGGCGCCCAAAGCAAGCTGCTGCGCGTGCTGCAAGAGGGCGAGGTCGAGCGCGTGGGCGACTCGGCGACCCGCAAGATCAATGTGCGCGTGATCGCGGCCACCAACGTCGATCTGCGCGAAGAAGTCAGGGACGGCAACTTCCGCGAAGACCTGTTTTTTCGCCTGAATGTGTTTCCGGTCCGGATCCTGCCCCTGCGTGAACGGCGCGAAGACATTCCGCTGTTGATGGCCCACTTTCTGACCCGCTTCAACCTCCGCCACGAGCGTCAATTAACCGGCTTTACGCAGCGCGCGGTTGACGCCATGCTGTCCTACGACTGGCCCGGCAACGTGCGCGAGCTCGAAAACATCATCGAACGTGGCGTGATTCTGGCCGCCGACGGTGACGCCATCGACGCGCCGCAACTGTTTTCCTGTGGCGAACAATTTGGTGACCAGCGCTACGCCATCAATGGCGAAGGCAAGCTGGTCTCGGTCAACCCGGGCTCTTTCAACGTGGAACCCGCCGAGCAGGGCGAGGTCGACCGCGTGACCCGGCGCGTCAACGACTTGCTCGGCGGCGGTGGCGATCCATCCGGCGACAACGTGTCGCTCGACGAGATCGAGACCATGCTGCTGCGACGCGCCATTGACGCGGCCCGCGGCAACGTCGCGGCCGCCGCCAGGTCGCTGGGCATCACCCGGCCACAAATGTTGTATCGGCTCAAGAGCCGCGGCATCATCCAGGAAAGCGAGTAGGTTCGTTCCATGTTTTCTCATCTTGAGCGCCCCGTGCTGGCGCGGGC
>JAQSDS010000312.1 GCA_029946045.1 Rhodoferax sp. | reverse complement strand
GAAAGTCCAGCGGCAACCATTGTTCCAGCAGCTTGCTGGGCACATACAGGTCATCGTCTATCCAGCGCAGCAAACTCGCATCAAAGCTGCGGTTGCCGTCTTTGAGCGTGACCTGGCCGCTGGCCGGGTCCAGCCGAAAACCCCGGTCTTCGCTCAGAATGAAGCCAGACGCCACATGGGTGCTTGGGTCAATCGTGATGCCCAGCGTCAACAGCCGGGTTAACTCACCCAGCGGCACCAGGAAGTCCTTGTTGTTCTCAAAGGCGGCGAGTGAATCAGTCAGCGGCAGCTTGTCCAGCTGGACTTCAAACAACAGGGTGTTGAGGCTGGCGGCACCCGGTGGCTTGGCTGCGGCCTGGGCACACACGCCACCGAACAAAACCAGCAAAGAGAGCAGGGCAGTACGCCAGAACATCAGAAAACCGTCATTCAGGTGGGCCAAACCGGCTCGGCCCGAAATACAGGGGCACAGGGGTTGAGCCGTGACTCAGCAGTGGTTTAGGGTACGGCCAGTTCGGCTTGGGCAATCAGTTTGCCGCCAGCGTCAGGGCGTTCCGAGAACTTCAGGTTCAAGGTCCCGCCCTTCAGCGTCACCCCTTCGGGCAGCGTTAGCGGCAGTTTGGCTTTGCGCAAGAGGCTGGGCACATACACTGCCACACCATTGACCTTGCCCACATCAACGGTCTTGCCACCGGCGGGCGTGTAGCTCAGCAAAAAGTCGCCATACACTGACCGGTTGCCGTTGCGCTTGATGTCAAAGTTCAAAATCTTGGCGTTGTCCTTGCCGGCTTCAAGCGTCAGTTTGTCCAGCATGGCGACAACATTGGTTTCGCCGTGGCGCACGATGACGGGAATCGACGCACCCACCAGGGCTTGCAACACGATGGCAATCTGACCCGACTCGGGTTTGGCCAGCGTTTCCAGGTTGGACTGGCCTTCAGCGTCGGCCACCCGGTCAAACTGGAGGTGCGAGCGGTATTCGCCGTTGGCCAGGTCGGCAGGCAAACGCACCTGCAGACGCACGGTTTGGCCAACGCCGGGTTGCAGCGTGACCTGGCGCGGTGAATAACGAACCAACTCGTCAGCAAACTGCTCGCCTGCTTGCGCTTCTTTGGCTTCGACAATTTCGCCGGTTTCGCTCATGCGGCGGTTGACCAGGTTGATGCGGTAGGTTTCGGGTTTGGTGCCGGAGTTGATGAGCTCCACCTGGGCGGCACGGGCTTTGCCTTCAATGACGACCCGGGTGGGGTAGAGCATGAGGTCGGCTTGGGCGACTTGGGCCAACAACAACAGCCCGATATTCAAGGCCAGTTTTGGCAATAGATTTTTCATATTGGATTGTCCAAGTGAAGTTACTGAATTCGTTCAGTTATAGACCACCGTGACGGTGTAACTGCCAGTGTAACTACCCGCTGCTTGACCACTGCCAACGACCAGATTACCACCAACGGACACGTTACTTGCTGTTGCGCCAAATGTGCCAGTACAGCTCGCAGAGCAGGTAAAGGCATTGAGCGTCATCGTGCCGCCGTTGCTGCCATTGAGGGTGCCATCAAGAAACGTTACGGCGTAAGTCAAACCTGAAGTGCCGGAAACCGTGAACGACGCTGGACTGCCTTGCGGGAATTGCGCCGTTATTGGCAATATGACGCTGCCGCTAATCACACTTCGAACACCCAATGGCGTCATGCGAATGGTCCCGCCACCTCCGGCTATGAAAGACCCAAAAGACAAGACCTGTGATGTGGTCTCGATGGTTTGCGCCCCCACCGGCATCATCATCGACGCAGTCAAACAAGCCGACAACATGGCGGCTTGTTTGACTGAGCATTGGCTACTTGATGTCATTTAGTTGTAGGTCACTGTCGCTGTTACCGTTCCTGAGCCATTACTTTGGGATGCCTGTGTGACGACGATTTGCACCCCACTGCCACTTAACGTACCGCTGGTGGTCAACGTACCGCCCGAAGCAACAAGGTCAGCGATCAACTGCGTCAAAGCCGCACCATCGCTGGCAGAAAAAACTGTTGAGCTGCCGGATGTAACGGTGCCACTGGCGGTGAGTTCAATCGTTGTCGCTGTGCCGCCACCCGCACCGGGGATGCTCAAGGTGAGCACTCCGGAACTGCTGGGTTGCAATGCTGCTGTGGCGTCTGCAGAAATTTGAACTGGTGATACCAACGTGACTACTGCGATCGCACTTGCCTGTGTTCCTGTTGCGTGCGCAAGATTGAACATGCAAACTAGAGACACGGCTACAGCGTGTCTCATGTTGCAGCCAAGTTTTCTCATCGAAACATCAGTTGTACGCAACCGTTACGCTGAGCGTGCCAACCGACACAGCTGTCCCAGCCGCAGCACTTGTCTGCACGGTCACAGTGCCGCCGATTTTAATTGAGCTAGCTCCTAAGGCTGTTGTGCAACTCGCCAACGATCCACCGGTACTGACACTTGCTGAGGTTACTGCGTCACAGGCACCAGTCACATCTGAGAAAGTTACACCTGTAGTACCCGCAGTCGTCCAGGTCACTGTGGGTGTGTAGGCCAATGTAGTGCCACCAGCAACGGCAAACACAGCGGCGGATGTCGTCTGGGTACCTACGAAGTCAGCCGTTCCAGTCTGACCCCCATCAGTGGCAATAATCGATGTAGCTGTTCCTGAAGACGGCACCGCGAATGTGCCAAATACTAAATCTGTGGTTTTGGTAACCGTAAGGGGCGTGATCAACGTTGCCGTAGCAACAGCACTAGCTGTGCCAGTGTCAACGGCCAAAGCCGACCCACTCAGAGCCACGGCACCGATGGCCAACACGATTTTTGTGAGATTCGATTTCATGACTTTTCTCTCTTTCAGTTAAAAAACAAACAAAAAAACTTGAACGACAGCTGCTAATTTCTAGACCACCCTGCCAGTTCACCTTCAAACACATCGCTGACTTCGTCGACCTCTGCGCTTGCGAAACCACCAGTGACCGGTCTGGCTTCGACTTTTGCGACCCCGCCAGAAACGCGATGCTTGTGCTTGAAATTCCTTTTTCTTCTAGCTCTCAAGACGGTTTGTCTTGTTTCGCTTGGACGATGGTTTGATACTACTTTTACATCTGCTTACGCGCCATCAGCGGCTTCTTGTTCTGACTCAGAAAATTCTGATTCTTCGCCGC
>JAQSDS010000311.1 GCA_029946045.1 Rhodoferax sp. | reverse complement strand
GCTGCAACATGGTCTTGTTTTGTGTGGAAGTTGCAGGGTGGGGCGAAAAGCGCGTGGCGCACTGGTTCAGACTGTGGCTAATGGCGCTGACGTGTTGCAGCGTGGCGCTGCCTTTGCTGGCGGCGGGCTGGAGCCAACCGCTTGCTTTGCCCATCTGGCATGGTCTGCTAGCGCTTACCTTCTTGGGCTTCGGCGCGCTTTTTCTATGGCGTGCCAAACGTGAGTCGTCAAGGGCACACCGTTTGGTTGCCGTGGCATTGCTCATTAACTTACTGGTTGGATTGTGGGATTTGTATACGTTTCGCATTCATCCATCGTTTCCTGACAACTCGATGCTCAGGTTTTCCTCTCTATTTTTTGGCGCATCGTTGGCCTACATTGTGGTCAACCGGTTTCAATTGGCCAGTGTGCAAGCGCGCAATCTGCTTGCCAGCCTGACCCAGCGGGTAACGCAAAAAGAGATTGAACTTCAACAAAGTTACGGTCAGCTGGAAATACTGGCCCGCGATCAGGAGCGCTCCTCTGAGCGTGCGCGGATCCTGCGCGACATGCACGACGGCGTGGGCTCGCACATCAGTGCGGCCATTCGCCAGCTACAGTCCGGGCGTGCCAGCAATGCTGATGTCCTGCTGACCTTGCGTGACTCGCTGGACCACCTCAAACTGTCAATTGATGCCATGACCTTGCCTGACGGCGATGTCAATGCGCTGTTGGCCAGTTTGCGCTACCGGCTTGCGCCACGCTTCAAGGCGATTGATATTGAATTGGTGTGGGACGTGGACCTGCTGCCCGTGCTTGACGGCCTCGATGCCGGTGCCATGCGTCACCTGCAGTACATGCTGTTTGAGGCCTTGTCCAACGTGCTGCAGCACGCGCAAGCCACGGTGTTGCGCATTGAAGCCCATGGCATGTCGGCCTGTGATTCGGGCGGTGCAGACTCGGTTTGCTTGCGCGTTGTGGACAACGGTTGCGGCTTTGAGCCCTGCAGCGTACTTGGTAAGGGGTTGGCTGCCTTGCAGGCGCGTGCCAATGCCATAGGTGCCAGCCTGCGCATCAGTAGCCAGCCAGGGCAGACCGTCATTGAAATCAAGTTGGGGTTAAGCGCAGCGTACCTGGCCGCATAATCGCTACCCTGTGAAGCCACCCGTGGGGCATGCTTCAGACTGATTCAAAGGACACCGTGAAAAAAACATTCCAACTCCATATTGAAGGAAAAAACAACGAGCGCGTGCTGGAAGCCACCAAGCACGAAATTCGCCAGTACATCAAGCGCGAGCGCCGCAAGTCCCTGCCCGAGGGTGTGGACTACTGGGACTTCGATTGCAAGTTTGGCAGCAATGCACAGACAGCGAGCGCTGTGCACCTTGCCAGTATCACGGCTTTGATCGACGCGCTGGTTGCCGAGGGTGGCGATGGGTTTCATCTGGAATTGATTTCCAAGCCTGGCGTGCGTGGCCCAGGCGCTGCGCCGGACGCCGACCCAGCCGCCTGAGGGCCAGCCCAGCCTGCGCACCGAAATCGGACCTGGTGCACGCGGCTGGTGCGCAGCCGGGGGGTACTTGGCGGTACTGGTGCAAGGGGGTGTTTGTCGGCGGCTTGTGTTGTGCACTTTGCACAAAAGCCATGGTTCGCATTGACCTGTCTTGCGGCCGATTGACGTGGCCTGCAACATGGCACGCTGTTTGCGATGTCTTTGGTGTTTTAAACCACCGGAGTGACTGATATGACACAAGCGAACGCCCCTGACCTCGACCACGATTACCCACTCAGTGAAGTGCCATCCGGCGCCCGCAAGGGTCTGGTGTCCACATCGATTGTTCTGTTTGGCTTCACCTTCTTTACCGCCACCATGTTTGCCGGCGGCAAGATGGGCATGGCCTTTGACTTCAAGACCCTGATCTGGGCCAGCATTGCAGGTAACCTGTTGCTGGGTCTGTACGCCGCCGTGCTGGGCCATATTGCCTGCCGTAGCGGCCTGAACTCGGTCCTGATGGGCCGCTTCTGCTTTGGCGAGACGGGTAGCAAGTTGTCTGACTTTGTGCTGGGCTTTACCCAGATTGGCTGGTACGCCTGGGGCACCGCAACCATCGCCCTGGTGTTGGTCAAAATGCTGGGTCTGCCAACCAGCTGGACGATTCCCTTGATGGTCTTGTTCGGCTTCGGTTTCAGCCTGACAGCCTTCGTCGGCTACAAGGGGCTCGACCTGTTGTCGCGGGTAGCGATCCCAGCCATGCTCGGCCTGTTGGTCTGGTCGCTGTGGATTGCCACCAAAGATGTCGGCGGCCTGGACGGCCTGCTTGCCATCCAGCCCAAGGAAAGCATGAGCTGGAACATGGCCATTACCCTGGTATTTGGCACCTTTGTCAGCGGTGCCACTCAGGCCACCAACTGGACCCGCTTTGCCCGTAACAGCAAGACCGCCGTGTTCTCTAGCCTGATCGGATTTTTCGTCGGTAACGGGCTGATGATCATGGTCGGAGCTTATGGCGCCATGGTCTACCAGCAAGCCGACATCGTCGAGGTCATGGTGCTCCAAGGCCTGTCGATCGCCGCCGTGGTGATGCTGTTCCTCAACATCTGGACCACCCAGGACAACACCATTTACAACTTTGCTGCGGCCGGTTGCAACCTGGTTCGCAAAGACCGTCGCGGCACCATCACCCTGGTCGGTGCGGGCATCGGTACCCTGCTGGCCATTGGCGGCATGTCCGACATGCTGATCCCCTTCCTGATTCTGCTGGGTTCCATCATTCCGCCCATCGGCGGCGTGATCGTGGCTGACTTCTTCTATGGCCGCAAGGGGCGTTATCCGCAACTCAGCAGCACCACGCTACCACGTTACAACTGGGTTGGCCTGAGTGCCTATGCCAGCGGTGCCCTGTGTGCCTACTTCTCGCCCTGGGTGGCCCCGCTGGTGGGCATCGGCGTGGCTGCGCTAAGCTATGTGCTGCTGTTCGAACTGCAGCGCACACGTGTCGGGCGCCAGCAGCTGGAGGTTGCCGGCGCATGAGCGCCCTGGCGCGCCACATACAGGAAAACCCGTGAGCCTCAGCGTACGCGACGTGCTGCTCCTGCCCCGGCTCCAGGCCATGCGTCTGCGTGCCGGGCAGGCCGGCACGCAGCACACGGTTCGTTGGCCTTATGTGGCAGAAAACGCATCGATCGCGCAGTGGGTGCTCGGTGGCG
>JAQSDS010000310.1 GCA_029946045.1 Rhodoferax sp. | reverse complement strand
CAGAAAGCGGGTGCGGCCACGGTGATGCGCGAAGGCCGGTTTTGCGCCTCCCACTGTGCCACATGGCCACCGAGCTGGTGCGCGGTGATGGCCGACAGCGTCCAGCCCAGGTGGCCGTGGCCGGTGTTGTAGAACACGTTGGCCTTTTTGCCGGCACCCACACGCGGCAGCATGTCGGGCATCATGGGGCGCAGGCCAGCCCAGGGTTCAGCGCGGCGGGTGCTCACGCCGGGGAAGCACTGGTTCACCCAGTCGGTCAGCGGGCGAATGCGATCGGCGCGAATGTCCAGGTTGTAGCCGTTGAACTCGGCCGTGCCCGCCACGCGGAAACGGTCCTGGCCCAAGCGGCTGGTGACCAATTTGGTGGCGTCGTCGAGCAGGCTCACGGTGGGTGCGGCGGCCTGACTGGCTTCGTCGTTCAGGTGCACGGTGATGGAGTAGCCCTTGACCGGGTACACATTGAGCCGGTCACCCAGTTGGGCCGCCAGGCTGCGGCTGCGCACACCGGCGCAGACCACGACCGCATCGGCTTGCACGGTGTCGCCGCTGTCCAGCACCACACGCGCCAACTGGCCGTCGCTGCTTACCGCCTGCACGTTTTCGCCCGTCATGAAGCGCACGCCCAGGCGCTCGCAGGCGCGGCCCAGGCCGTGGGTGAATTTGTGGATATCGCCGGTGCTGTCGCTCTCGGTGAAGTAACCACCATAAAACTGCCCTTGCAGTGTGGGTTCGATGGCGCGCATCTCGGTGGGTGTGACCGCGCGGCGTTCCAGCCCGCCAGCGGCCAGCAGTTTGGACACTTCGCCCGCATGGTCAAAGCCCGCTTTGTCGCGGTAAATGTGCAGAATGCCTTCGCGCTTGAGGTCGAAGTCAACGCCCTCGGCCTGCGCCCAGGCAAACAGGTGCTGGCGCGCCTCAATGGCCAGCCGGGTTGTGGCGATGGTGTTGTCGCGGTACTTGGGGATGTTGGCCACAAACTCGGCCATCCAGCTCAGCTTGTGCCAGCTGGGCTTGGGGTTCATGAGCAGTGGCGCGTCGCTCTTGAGCATCCACTTCAGGCCTTTGACAAGGGTGGACGGATGGGTCCAGACCTCAGCGTTTGACGCTGACAGCTGGCCACCGTTGGCATAGCTGGTTTCCATGCCGGCGTAACGGTTCTTTTCAATCAGGGTCACGCGGTGGCCTTGCTTGGCCAAGGTGTAGGCGCTGGTGACACCAGTGATGCCGCCGCCAATAACAATCAGGTGTGCCATGGGAATATCCCTTTCAAATTCGTCAAAAAAAAGAAGACAGAGCCCACACCCTGCGTGTCAATCGGTCCTTTTGCCTGAGAGTTTCCGGACTGCTTGCTCCTTCAGCGCTGGCCTGCGTGGCAGGTCAGTCTCTCCCGATTGACGGCATGATGACGGCTTCTTTATTTCATCCAGTGAACCAGAACCAGGCTGATCGACGGAAACAACACCAACACCGCCAGGCGCAACAGGTCAACTGTGATAAACGGCACCAGCCCACGGAAAATGGCACCGACGGGCACCTTGGGCAGGTTGGCCTTCAGCACAAACACATTCATGCCCACCGGCGGGGTGATGAGGCCAATTTCGGTCAGCACCACCACGATGATGCCGAACCACACCAGGTCAAACCCTTGCGCCACCAGGGTGGGCATGAACAGCGGCACGAAGATGAGGATGATGGCCATGGAGTCCATGACACAACCCAACACCAGAAACACCGCCAGAATGGCCAGCAAAATGCCCGTGCGCGACAGTCCCGAGCCATTCACCAGCGCCAGCAACTGGTCGGCCAGGCCTGAAAAGCTGATGAACTGCGAAAACAGCATGGCACCGAACAACACCACGTACAGCATGACCGAGGTGTAGGCAGTTTCCCTCATTACTTCGGAAAACCGGGACCAGCCCAGGCGGCGCTGCGACAGTGCAATCAGCAGCGCCATGCCGGAGCCAATGCCACCGGCCTCGGTGGCTGTGAACCAGCCCATGTACAGCCCGCCGATGATGAGTACAAACAGGGCCACAAAGGGCCACACCCCGGCCAGCGATTGCCAGCGCTCCTGGGCCGTGCCACGTTGGCCGCGCGGCGCGTGCTCTGGCTTGAAAACGGCAATCAGGTAGATCACACTCATGTACATGGCCAGGCCCAGCAGGCCAGGCAACACACCGGCAATGAACAACTCGCCAATGTTTTGCTGCGTGAGGATACCGTAAATCATCAGGATGATGGAGGGCGGAATGAGAATGCCCAGGGTGCCGCCCGCTGCGATGGTGGCCGAGGCCAGGCGGTCTGAGTACCCGTACTTTTGCATGCTGGGATAGGCCACTTTGGCCATGGTGGCCGCCGTGGCAAAGCTGGAGCCGCACACCGCGCTGAAGCCGGCACAGGTCACCATGGTGGCCAGTGCCAGGCCACCGCGCACCCCGCCCAAAAAGGCGTTGGCAGCGCGGAACAGGTCTTCGGAGATGCCGGTGCGCGAGAGCACGTTGCCCATCAGGATGAACAGCGGCACCACAGCCAGTTCGTAAGAAAAAACGGCTTCGGTCAGCGTCATGGGGATCATCGTGCGCGCCACGTCAAAGCTGTTGAGCGCGGTGATGCCGCCAATGGACACCGTGAGCAGCGAGATGCCCAGGGGCACACGCATCATGGCCAGCAGCAATACCAGGCCCAGGCAAATTAGTCCGATGGTCATGATGCAAATTCCTCAGGGTGGTTGTCGGCTTGGGGAGGCTGCACGCACAAGGCAAGCACGGCAGCCAGGGCGCTGGTGCAGGCGATGTAGCCGTACATCCAGGCGCGTGGAATGGTCAGAGCCGAGCTCACTTCGTTGGTCTGAATGGCTTCGCCAATGGCCACAAAGTATTCCCAGGCGATCAGGCCCAGCACGGCGGCAATGAGCACATCGACCGCTTTGTGCCACGCCCGCCAACGGGGCTTGAGCAGCCAGCTGTCGAACAGGTCAATACTCAGGTGACCGCGTTTGGCAGTCAGCAAGGGCAGGCCAGAGAAGATGATCAGGGCCATGAGGTGTTCGGTAATATCGTTGGCGCCAAACACCGGGGTGTTGAACAGGCGCCGCCCGATCACATCGACAAAAGTCAGTGCGACCATGGCCGACAGCATGGCCACCAGCAAAAGGCCGACCGCCTGTTGAATACGGGCCTGTTGGCCTTGTTG
>JAQSDS010000309.1 GCA_029946045.1 Rhodoferax sp. | reverse complement strand
GTACGCGGCCTTGATCATCAGCGCCACGCCATGCTTGCATTGGTAGCCTACCGGGCAGCTGCAGTCGCTGTCCCATTCAAGCACGCGGCCTTCGGGGCTGCGCTTGACCTCGATCGATACCTCGTAGGGCAGGCGCGCGCTGCCCTGCACATCGCCGAGCAGCAACCAGACCTCATGCAGTGGCTCGATCGACAGGTTCAGCACGCGCTGGTTGCGGTACAACTCCAGGCCACGCGTGTACGTGGCCGTGTCGCAGCGCTGCACCAGCGACGACAGGTCCAGCCAGAGATTGGAGCTGTGCCAGTGGCTTTGCATCACCCCGTGGTATGGCCCATGGCATGTTCTGCCTGAACGTCGGCGTGGTAGCTGCTGCGCACCATGGCGCCCACAGCGGCGTGGCTGAAACCCATCTCATAGGCCTTGGCCTCGAACATTTTGAAAACGTCAGGGTGCACGTAACGCTTCACTGTGAGGTGCGAGCTCGACGGCGCCAGATACTGGCCGATGGTCAGCATGTTGATGCCGTGGTCGCGCATGTCTTGCATGGTCTGCAAAATTTCCTCGTCGGTTTCGCCCAGGCCCACCATCAGGCCGCTCTTGGTGGGTACGTCGGGGAACAGTGCCTTGAACTTCTTCAGCAGGTTCAGGCTGAACTGGTAGTCTGAGCCGGGGCGGGCTTCCTTGTACAGGCGCGGGATGGTTTCCAGGTTGTGGTTCATCACATCGGGTGGGGCTGCCTTGAGGATCTCGAGCGCGCGGTCGTCACGGCCGCGAAAATCGGGCACCAGCACTTCAATTTGGGTTTGTGGTGATTTTTCACGAATGTGCTGGATGCAGGCAACAAAATGCCCGGCCCCGCCGTCGCGCAGGTCGTCGCGGTCGACACTGGTGATCACCACGTATTTGAGTTTGAGTTGGGCGATGGTGTTGGCCAGGTTGACTGGCTCATTGACATCGAGCGGGTCGGGCCGACCGTGGCCAACGTCGCAAAACGGGCAGCGCCGGGTGCATTTGTCGCCCATGATCATGAACGTGGCCGTGCCCTTGCCAAAACATTCGCCAATGTTGGGGCAACTGGCTTCCTCGCACACGGTCACCAGCTTATTGCTGCGCAGCACGTCCTTGATTTCATAAAAACGGGTGCTGGGCGAGCCCGCCTTGACACGAATCCACTCGGGTTTGCGCAAAATCTCGCCCTGCACCACTTTGACCGGGATGCGCGACAGTTTGGCACCTGCTTTTTGCTTGGCCGTGGCATCGTAGTTTTCGGCGCTTTGGGGTTCGCGTACCGTGTTGGTTTCTTTGAGTGTGCTCATGTCTTTGTAGGAGTCGCGCCCTCGCGACGAAGGTGCTTGGTTTTCAACGGATCTGGCTTGGCGCTTTCAAGGAGCCAAATAACTTATCAATTTCTGGCTGAATACCTCAGCCACTTCCTGCCAGCTTGCCAAAACGCCGATTGTAGAAAGATCGACCGTTTGTAGCCCGACGTAGCCGCAGGGGTTGATACGCGAGTAGGGTTCAAGGTCCATGGCGACGTTGAGCGCCACCCCGTGGTAAGTGCAATTGCGGCTGACCTTGATGCCCAGGGCGGCAATTTTGCCCAGGCCTTCAAAATGAGGGCCGGAAAAATTGGTGGCAGTTAAATTGGGGTTGGAAAAATTGGGGTCGGATCCGGCCGCGTAGCGGAACGGCTCAGACCCCTTTTTTTCCGGATCCGACCCCAATTTAACCGGATCCGACCCCATTTTCACCGGGCGCTGCGGCAGCAGGGCATGGCCAGCGGGGTCGTCCAGCCGGACGTAAATGCCCGGTGCGCCCGCCACCCGGTGGCCGGTGACACCGAAATGCAACAGTGTGCGGATCACGGCTTCCTCGATGCGGTAGACGTATTCTTTAACGAAGTAGCCTGCGCGTTTCAGGTCCAGCAGCGGGTAGGCCACCACCTGGCCAGGGCCGTGGTAGGTGACCTGGCCACCGCGGTTGGTGGCCACCACGGGAATGTCCCCAGGGTTGAAGATGTGCTCTTGTCTGCCAGCCAGGCCTTGTGTGTAAACCGGCGCATGCTCGCAAACCCACAAAACGTCGGGTGTGCTGTCGGTTCGCTCGGCGGTCAATTTCTGCATGGCCGCGTAGGTCGGCTCGTAGCCGACGCGGCCCAAAAAATTCACCTCCATCGCCATGCTTACAACACCACTTTAACCATGGGGTGCGTGGACAGCGTGCGGTAGATTTCGTCAAGCTGTTCGCGGCTGGTGGCGTTGATCGTGATGGTGACGCCCAGGTACTTGCCGCCCTTGCTTTCGCGCAGCTCGATGGTGCTGGCATCAAATTGTGGGTCAAATTGCAGGGCGATGTGGGTGATGGCGTGCACCAAGCCATCCACCTTGACGCCCATGACTTTGATGGGGAAAGCACAGGGGTAGATGATCAGTGACGGGGTGTCTGGGGTGTTGGCGGCGGTTGACATGGGGTGGGTTGTGCCTGTTGGGTTGCCACGGGGCAGCCTCTTTGGCGGATTATCGCAGCGCTGGCTGAGCGGCAAAAGTGCCACGTTCCCATCATATAATGCGGGGCTAATTGACAGTCAGCGCGTGTAACCTGCGTGTAATTTGAGACCCCGATAATTGTGAACAAGGCGCCATACGATGATCTTGATGCTAAAGAAATTGAAGCATCAACATTCAAGCGACTGACACGACAAGAGGCGCAGGCCTTGCGGGAACTTCAGCCACCGATTTCGCCTTGGCGCGTGATCAGGTTGCAAGCCGTGGTTGGGTTGGGGGTTACTTTGCTGGCTTGGGTTTTCACCATGAAGTCAGCCGTTGCATGGTCAGCGGCTTACGGTGCCATGGCAGTAGTGATACCGGCCATGTTGTTTGCGCGGGGGTTGATGAGCCAGTTCTCTTCGATCAACGCGATGACGGCTGGTTTTGGTTTTTTTGTGTGGGAAGCTGTGAAGATTGGGGTGAGTGTTGCAATGCTTTTTGCAGCACCAAAGTTGATCGCCGAGTTGAACTGGTTGGCTATGCTGATTGGTTTGGTGGTGACCATGAAGGTTTATTGGGTGGCGCTGTTGATGCGTCCAAAACTAAAACAGATGAATAAGAGTTAACAATGTCCGCAGAAGCAAACGCGCCATCAGCCAGTGACTATATTGTTCACCACCTGACCCATTGGCAAAACAAGCCCCAG
>JAQSDS010000308.1 GCA_029946045.1 Rhodoferax sp. | reverse complement strand
CATGGGCAAAGCTGCGAAGGCCCCCGTTTTCGGCATGAGTGTGCCCGTACTTGGGGCGCAGGGCCAGGTGATCGGTGCAATCGTCGGAGCAACCAACCTGGGCGCCCCGAATTTCCTGGAAAACCTGATGCACAGCCCTTACGGCAAGACCGGAGGCTACTTGCTGGTGGCACCGCAATCCAGGCAAATCATCACCGCCACCGACAAGAATCGCATCATGGAAGTGCTTCCGGCACCGGGCATCAACCGCTTTGTGGACCGAAATATCGCAGGTTACGAGGGCTACTCTGTTTTGATCAACGCGCTGGGTGAGGAGCAATTGGCTTCCGTGAAAAGAATCCCCGTGGCGGGCTGGTACATCTTGCTTGGCACACCCACGACCGAAGCCCTTGCTCCCCTGTACGATTTGCAGCAGCGCGTGATCTGGCTCACGCTGTTGCTGATCCTGCTGACCGGCGCGCTGACCTGGTGGGTTTTGGGACGCCAGCTCGGACCTTTGGTGTCCACTGCAGATGCCATGACCGCACTGGCCGACACAAACCAGGTGGCGCAGCCCCTACCAGCGACACGACAGGGCGAGATCGGACAACTGGTGCAAGCCTACAACCGCATTCGTCAGACCTGGATGCAGCGCGAAGCGGCGCTGGCCAAAACCGCCGAATTGCTCAAATACACCGGTAGTCTGGCCAAGATTGGCGGCTGGGAACTGGACCGGCAGTCCATGAAACTGTCATGGACTGCAGAAACCTATCGCATCGCTGGGCTCCCCTCTTCGGTGCAACCAAGGCTAGAGGACTTCATCAATATCTACGCGCCCGAGGCACGGCCCACCATCACTACTGTAGTGCAAGTCGCCATCGACAAGGGCACACCCTACGACCTTGAATTGCCGATCATCACAGCCACGGGTCGCCGCCGGTGGATTCATACCCAAGGTTTTGCCGAACTTCAAAACGGCAAGACCGTGCGCCTGTTTGGTACCTTCCAGGACATCACCGAGCGCAGGCTTGCTGCTGACGAACTGTCCCATAAAACTGCCTTTTTCGAAGCCATTTTCAAGAGCATCCCTGACGCTGTCGTGTCGACCAATGTCAATCGCGAAGTGGTCGCCATCAACCCTGCATTTACCTCCATACTGGGTTATCACATCGACGAGCTTGCCGGCAGGCAAACTGCACACTTCTACGAAAGTCAGGACGAATTTGACCGGCAGGGCCGGCTTCGTTTCAATTTGACCGCGCGTGAGCGTTCCCTGCCCTACCAAGTCAATTACCGAAAGAAGGATGGCACGATCTTTCCTGGCGAGACCCTCGGAACAGCGATTGAAGCTTCTGACGGCACCGTGCTGGGCTTTCTCGGTGTCATCCGCAACATCACCGAGCGACTGCAAGGCCAAGCCAAACTCCAGCTTGCCGCCAACGTCTTTGAGCATGCCCGCGAGGCTATCACCGTCACCGACGCCAAAGGAAACATCGTCGATGTCAATCACGCCTTCACCCGCATTACCGGGTACGACAGGGATGAAGTCATTGGCCAGAATCCGCGCATGCTCAAATCCGGCCGGCAGGACCCGGCTTTTTATGCTGCCATGTGGGCCGCCTTGACCGAGCAGGGCCACTGGAGCGGCGAGATCTGGAACCGGCGCAAGAATGGCGAGGTCTTCGCTGAGTTACTCACGATCAGCGCGGTGCGTGATGAGCAAGGCCTGACACAGCAATTCGTGGCGCTTTTTTCAGACATCACAGCCATCAAGGCCCACCAAAGCCAGCTGGAGCACATCGCCCATTTTGATGCCCTGACCAATCTGCCCAACCGCGTGCTGTTGGCAGACCGCCTGCAACAGGCAATGGCCCAGGTAAAGCGGCGCGGCCAACAGTTGGCCGTGATCTACCTCGACCTGGATGGGTTCAAGAACATCAACGACCGTCACAGTCACGACGTGGGCGACCAACTGCTGATCACCCTGTCCGACACCATGAAGAACACGCTGCGCGAAGGCGACACCATGGCGCGCATGGGCGGCGACGAGTTTGTGGCGGTGCTGATTGATCTGGAAAACCCGGCAAGCAGCCTGCCCCTGCTGGCCCGGCTGCTGGAGGCAGCCGCGACACCGGTGCCAGTGGGCGAATTGCTGCTTCGGTGCTCAGCCAGCCTGGGTGTGACCTTCTACCCACAAGAACACGACATCGACGCCGATCAACTCCTGCGCCAGGCCGACCAGGCCATGTACCAGGCCAAAGTAGCCGGCAAGAACCAATACCATGTCTTTGACGCCAAGCAGGACAGCAACACCCGCGCCCACAACGAAAGCCTGGAGCGCATCCGGCTTGCTTTGAAACAAGGCGAATTCACGCTGCATTACCAGCCCAAGGTCAACATGCGCAGCGGCAAAGTCATTGGTGCCGAAGCGCTGATCCGCTGGCAGCATCCCGAAAAAGGCTTGTTGGCTCCCGCTGCGTTTTTACCGACCATCGAAAACCACCCGTTGGCTGTTGCCGTGGGCGAATGGGTGATTGACGCAGCCCTGAGCCAAATCGAGCGCTGGCATGGACTGGGTCTGGATCTGCCGATCAGCGTCAACGTGAGTGCCTTTCAGTTGCAGCGAGGCGACTTTGTGGAGCGACTGGAGTTTATTCTGGCCAACCATCTGCGGGTCACTCCAAACAGCCTGGAACTCGAAGTGCTGGAGACCAGCGCGCTGGCCGACATGGCGCAGGTCTCGCAGGTCATTGAAGACTGTGCCCGGCTTGGCGTGATGTTTGCGCTTGACGATTTTGGTACCGGCTACTCGTCGCTGACCTACCTCAAGCGCCTGCGCGTCAATGTGCTGAAAATCGATCAGAGCTTTGTGCGAGACATGCTCGACGACCCGGACGACCTGGCCATTCTGGAAGGCATCATCGGGCTGGCGGCGGCTTTTCAACGTCAAGTCATCGCAGAGGGCGTGGAGACGGTGGCGCACGGTACCGCGCTGCTGCACCCGGGCTGCGAGCTGGCGCAGGGCTACGGCATCGCCAGACCCATGCCAGCGGAACAATTAGCAACATGGGCGGCCACCTGGAAACCCGATGTCGCCTGGCTTGAACTTCCGTGGCGCGGTGGTCAATGGCATCCTCTGGCCGCCAATTAAGCCAATCTGGACAAAAGTCCATACGCTGCTGGCGGGTTTGCGCCTGGCTCCTTGTGGGCGTGTTTGCC
>JAQSDS010000307.1 GCA_029946045.1 Rhodoferax sp. | reverse complement strand
GCCAAACCCGGTAAAAAACTGCTTTACTACCGCAACCCAATGGGCTTGGCCGACACCTCGCCCACGCCCAAGAAGGACCCGATGGGCATGGACTACATCGCCGTTTATGCCGGTGGCGCAGAGGAAGAACCCTTGGCCGCCAACCAGGTCAAGATCAGCACCGACAAAGTGCAAAAGCTCGGTGTACGTACCGAGGCCGCGCAACTGCGCCTGCTCGACAGACTGGTGCGCGCCTCGGGCCGCATTGAGCCCGATGAGCGCCGCGTGTATGCCATCGCACCCAAGTTCGAAGGTTATGTGGAACGCCTGCACGTCAACGTCACGGGCCAGGCGGTGGCCAAGGGCCAGGCACTGTTTGAGGTCTACAGCCCGGAACTGGTCTCGGCCCAGCGTGAATACGCTATCGCCGTGCAAGGCGTGAACAGCCTCAAGGACGCCGGCAGCCAGGCGCAGTCGGGTATGCAGCAACTCGCCGACGCCAGCTTGGCGCGGCTGCGCAACTGGGATATTTCCGAGGCGCAGATCAAGGCGCTGACCGATTCAGGCACCACCACCCGCACGCTCAGCTTGCGCTCACCGGTGAGCGGCATCGTGATGGACAAAAAGGCCCTGCAAGGCATGCGTTTTATGCCGGGCGAGGCGCTGTACCAGATTGCCGATTTGTCGAGCGTGTGGGTCATCGCCGACGTCTTCGAGCAGGACATTGGACTGGTCAAAAACGGTGTCAAGGCCACAGTGACCATCAACGCCTATCCGGGCAAGGTGTTCACCGGCCGGGTCACTTACGTCTATCCCACGCTCAAACCCGAGACCCGCACCGTGCCGGTTCGCGTGGAGCTGGCCAATCCCGGCGGGCTGCTCAAACCCGGCATGTTTGCCCAAGTGGAGCTGCCGGTGGGTGCCAGGGGTCAGGTGGTAACCGTGCCGGTGTCGGCAGTGATTGACAGCGGTACCCGCCAGATTGTTTTGGTCGAAAAAGGCGCTGGCCGATATGAATCGCGTGAAGTCAAGCTGGGCGCACGCAGCGACACCTATGTGGAAGTGCTCGACGGCGTAGACGACGGTGAACCCGTGGTGGTGGCCGCCAACTTTTTGATTGACGCCGAAAGCAACCTGAAGGCAGCACTGGGTGGCCTGGGTAGCGCAGCGCCGGCCACAGCGCCTGCGGCATCGGCCGCCAAAGTGGTGGGCCACCAGGCCAGCGGCACGGTGGACAGCGTTGATTTGAAAGATGGCACCGTCAGCTTGAGCCACGGCCCGGTGGCCAGCCTCAAATGGCCGGCCATGACGATGGAATTCAAGGCCGCCAACGCATCCTTGTTGCAATCACTCAAGCCCGGCGCCAAAGTCACCGTCGAGTTCATTGAGCGCCAGCCCGGTGAATGGGTCATCACCAGCGTCAAGCCCTGATCATGCTTTCCAACATCATCGACTGGTCAGGCCGCAACCGTTTTCTGGTGCTGCTAGCCACCCTGTTCATCGTTGTGGCGGGTATTTTTGCCGTGCTGCGCACGCCCATCGACGCGCTGCCCGACCTGTCGGACGTGCAGGTCATTGTCTACACCGAAGTCCCGGGCCAGGCGCCGCAGGTGGTCGAAGACCAGGTCACCTACCCGCTCACCACAGCCATGCTGTCGGTGCCCAAATCCAAAGTGGTGCGTGGTTTCTCGTTCTTTGGTGCGTCCTTTGTCTACATCATTTTTGAGGACGGCACCGACATCTACTGGGCCCGCTCGCGCGTGCTGGAGTATTTGAACTTTGCCTCCGGGCGCATGCCCAAGGGCATCTCACCGCAAATCGGCCCCGATGCCACGGGCGTCGGCTGGGTCTACCAGTACGCGCTGCTGGCCAAAGACAAAACACTGGCCGAGCTGCGCAGCATCCAGGACTGGTATGTGCGCTACCAGTTGACCAAGGCCCATGGCGTGGCCGAAGTGGCTTCGGTGGGCGGTTTTGTGCAAACCTACCAGGTCACGGTAGACCCGGTGAAGCTGCGCGCTTACAACATCCCCCTGATGAAAGTGGCTCAGGTGATCCGCGACTCGAACCGTGACGTGGGCGGGCGCGCGGTGGAAATGGCCGAGACCGAGTACATGGTGCGCGGCATGGGCTACCTGCGTGGCAAAAGCGACATCGAGATGCTGGTGGTCAAGGCCGACAAAGGGACACCCGTGCTGATCCGCGACATCGCCCGGGTCGAACTGACCCCCGATGAACGCCGCGGCATCACCGAACTCAACGGCGAAGGCGAAGTGGTCTCAGGCATCGCCATGGCCCGCTATGGGGAAAACGCGCTGGAAGTGATCTCCAAGCTGAAAGAAAAAATCGCAGAAATCGGCCCCGGCCTGCCTGAAGGCGTGACAGTACAAGCGGTGTACGACCGCTCGGAGCTCATCAAACGCGCCATCGACACGCTCAAGCGAACGCTGATCGAAGAGTCGATCATCGTCGCACTGGTCTGCGTGGTCTTTTTGATGCATGTGCGCAGCGCGCTGGTGGCCATCCTGATGCTGCCGGTCGGCATTCTGATGGCCTTCATTGCCATGCGATTGCTGGGCATGAGCTCCAACATCATGAGCCTGGGCGGTATTGCCATTGCCATCGGCGCCATGATCGACGCGGCGATTGTGATGATCGAAAACGCCCACAAACACCTGGAGCGCCTGCCTGAAAAGCACAGCACCAACCAGCGCTTTGAGGCCATGCTGGATGCCTGCAAAGAGGTCGGCCCGGCGCTGTTTTTCTCGCTGCTGATCATCACGGTGTCGTTCCTGCCGGTGTTCGCGCTGGAAGGCCAGGAGGGCCGGCTGTTCTCGCCACTGGCCTACACCAAGACCTTCTCGATGGCCAGTGCGGCGCTGTTGTCGATCACGCTGGTGCCGGTGCTGATGCTGGTATTCATCCGCGGCAAGATCATGCCGGAGTCCAAAAACCCGGTGAACCGGTTCCTGATCTGGGTCTACCGACCCATCATCGCGGGGGTGATGCGCTGGAAAAAAGTGACGGTCTTGCTGGCGCTGCTGGCCTTGGGCGCGTCGTACTACCCGGCCTCCAAGCTGGGCTCCGAATTCATGCCGACCCTCAACGAAGGCTCGCTGCTGTACATGCCCGCCTCGCTGCCCGGCATGTCGATCACCAAGGCCGCAGAGCTGTTGCAGACCCAGGACAAGATCATCAAGAGCTTTCCGGACGTAGCCTCGGTCTACGG
>JAQSDS010000306.1 GCA_029946045.1 Rhodoferax sp. | reverse complement strand
ATCGACCTATTCCAATCTGTTTGGTAAGGATATTGAGCAGCAGAGCTTCCATTGGACCCGGACGTTCAAGTGCGTATTTCGGACCAACGTGACCGGCCATTTCGGCCCATCGTGACCGGCGATTTCGGCGGAACGTGACCGCCCATTCCGGCGGAACGTGACCGATTTATCGTTCCGACCGAAATGAGCGGTCACGTAGCCGTGACGGTATCGTGACCGACGATTCCGGCATCGTGACCGCCTGTTTCGGTCCATCGTGACCAGCAATTTCGGACCAACGTGACCGCCTGCGGAATTGAGCGGATTCTCGCAGCCACGATGGTCGAATTGCCGGTCACGC
The DNA here is from genome assembly GCA_029946045.1 of Rhodoferax sp. GTDB lineage: Bacteria > Pseudomonadota > Gammaproteobacteria > Burkholderiales > Burkholderiaceae_C > Rhodoferax. The sequence continues at coordinate 2,870 of JAQSDS010000306.1, read as the reverse complement.
GACCGTTACGGAATCGTATGGCAGTGTGATGGTGTTGCGCATAGAACCAAACAGAGCGGGTACCCTTCCGAATTTCTCGGAGTCGCTGATGCCCGCAGTAAGGATAACTATGAGCAAGATCAAGGATGTACTGCGTTTGAAGCTGGACGCGAAGCTGTCGCACCAGCAGATTGCTACCGCACTAAAAATATCGAAAGGTGTCGTCGCAAAATACGTTGGACTGGCCGCCGCAGCCGGTTTCGATTGGACCACCGTGTCCAATCTAGACGAAACATCCCTGTCGCAGCGCTTACTGGCAAGGCCTGAGCGGCCAACTGGCTTTGCGGTTCCCGACTATGGCCGCATCCACCAGGAGCTGCGCCGCAAGGGTGTCACGCTGATGCTGCTATGGGAAGAATATCAGGCAGAGTACGCAAGCCAGACGACCTGGCGGTATACCCAGTTCTGCGAGCACTATCGCAAGTTTTCCAAAACGCTCAAACGTTCGATGCGACAGATTCACCGGGCCGGCGAAAAGCTGTTCATCGATTTCGCCGGGCCTACTCTTGGTCTGATCGATGGCAGCCGGGTCCACATCTTCGTGGCGACCATGGGCGCCTCAAGCTACACCTTTGCCTGCGCAACGCCGCGCGAGACCACCGTCGATTGGATCGAGTCGACGGTCAAGGCGTTGACATTCATGGGTGGCGTCCCGCAACTCGTTGTACCCGACAATGCGCGCGCCATGATCGCAGACCCGGATCGTTATGAGCCGCGCAGCAACGACACGGTGCTTGATTTCGCGCGGCACTATGGCACCTCGATTCTCCCGGCCCGACCTTACTGTCCTCAAGATAAGGGTAAAGTCGAAGTGGCCGTGCAAATCGTCGAGCGCTGGATCATGGCGTGCCTGCGACATCAACGTTTCGAGAACGTATATGAAGTCAACGACGCAATCATGCCCTTGCTCAAGCGGCTCAACGAGCGTCCGTTCCAAAAGTTGCCCGGCAGTCGCGCAAGCCTGTTTGCGACAATCGATAAGCCGGCGTTACAGCCACTGCCGACCCAGCGCTACGAAATAGCCCACTTCAAAACCGTCAAGGTCCACATCGACTACCACATCGAAATCGACCTGCACCGGTACAGCGTGCCGCACGCCTTGGTAGGACAAGAAATGCAGGCGCGCATCACCGGCACGACTGTCGAACTGCTACACCGTGGCCAGCGTGTGGCCAGCCATCCGCGCGACAGCAGGGCTCGCCGTTTTAGTACCGTCACGGCGCATATGCCGGCTGCTCACCGCGCGCACATGGAGTGGACGCCGCAGCGCCTGATCTCCTGGGGCGCGAGCATTGGCCCTGGGGCGGCGGCAGTGGTCACACGCCTGCTTGAGGAGCACAAGCACCCTGAGCACGGCTACCGTGCTTGCCTGGGCCTGCTGTCGCTGTCCAAGCGCTATGGCAAGGCACGCCTTGAAGCCGGCTGCATCCTGGCCCTGCAAATTGGCGCCTGCCAGTACCGCCATGTGCGCGACATCCTCGCCAACAACCGCGACCAGACCAGCAGCAGCGATGCCGGCGAATGGGTCAGCCCCGAGCACGCCAATGTGCGCGGTGCCCGCTACTATCAATAAAGGAAATGAACATGATGATGCACACCACCTTGGCCCAACTGCGTGCCCTGAAACTCGATGGATTGGCCTCCGGCCTAGAAGAACAACTGAGCCTGCCCGGCATGGGTGCGATGAGCTTTGAGGAGCGCTTGGCGTTGCTGATCGACCGGGAAGTCCATTGCCGAGGAGATCGAAAGCTCGCGCGCTTGCTCAAGCAGGCGCGCCTGAAGTACGGACAGGCGACGATCGAGGACATCGACACACGCCCCACGCGGGGATTGGATCGACGCGCGGTCTTGAGCCTCGCACTGGGCGATTGGGTCAAGTCCGGGCACAGCGTATTGATCAGCGGCGCGACCGGCACCGGCAAGTCATGGCTCGCCTGCGCATTGGCACAATACGCCTGCCGCCAAGGCTACTCGGCAGTCTATCAACGCGTCCCGCGTTTGCAAGAGGAGCTGCGCATCAAGCACGGCAGCGGCGCGTTTGGGAAGTGGTTGCTGCAACTGGCCAAGACTGACGTCCTTGTGCTGGACGATTGGGGCGTCGGCGCCATCGATAGCAGCACACGTTCCGACCTGCTTGAGATCATCGACGACAGGGCCGGCAGCAAGGCGACCATCATCGCCGCGCAGCTACCCATCGAACATTGGCATGCCTGGATCGGTGATGCAACCATTGCCGACGCTATCCTTGACCGCGTCATGCAACACCACCATCGGTTCGTCCTAACGGGCGAAACAATGCGGGGGAAAGCGCAAAAAATGTGCAAGGACGAGGGCGCAATCGACCAGGCACCAGCGCAGTGAGTCCTGTGGATTTGTGGACAATCGGCAAGCCGATTCCCGCCTAAGCGCTGCGCGCTTCCCTGTGGACAGACCGTGGACAACGGTGCCCGTTGCCCACCGCCTGCCCACAGGTCGGCGGTTGCCCACAAGCTCCACAGGACGGCGCCACCAGGTAAGAAAAAAGCAGAAACCGGGCTTCGCCATCGAGGCGCGAAGGCTGCTGGTGAAAATCGGCTTAGTATGAAACTTGAAGATGAAAAGGAGAGAAAAATGAACCCATCGTGACCGATGCTTGTACAATTTAGCCGCGCAACACCTCACACTGCGCAACGGTCACGTTCAGCCGAAACGACCGGTCACCTTCGCCGAAATACGCATCAAGGTCGAGAGTGGCAGTAGGAAGCGCGATCTCAATGACGAAACATTCGCAAAAACGGCGAACCTCTTCCCGCGTGGTGCCTGCCGGACCTGATTGCGCGGCAATAAGGGAT
>JAQSDS010000305.1 GCA_029946045.1 Rhodoferax sp. | reverse complement strand
CGCCGACTATGCGCAATGCCAACGCGAAGTGGAAGAACGGAACGATTACCTGGTTCGCGCCATGCAAGGCGTCGATGTGCTGATTACAGATTCTTCTTACACCAGCGCTGAATATCCAGCCAAAAAAGGTTGGGGGCATGGCACTTACCAGTCCAGCATCGCGTATGCCAAACAAGCAGGGGTCAAAAATTTGTTTTGTACCCACCATGAACCCTCACGCAGCGACGACGCCTTGGAAGCAGCATTTGCCGAGGCTCTGGCAGAGCATCCGTACCGCGCCGGTGACCCGGTCTATCGCCTGGCCCGCGAAGGCGACTGCTTTGAGTTCTGAACCTTGAGTGGTGCTGTGCAACCGGTTCATTTTGACAAACAACATGCGTTGCATGACGTTGCGGCGACACGGCAACTTGAACAACAGGCGCACCGCGCCCTGCCCCCGCACACGCTGATGTCACGCGCGGGCCTGGCTGTGGCCAGACTGGCGCTGGCCCTTGCGCCCCACGCCCGGTGCATCTGGATAGCGGCTGGCCCCGGCAACAACGGCGGCGACGGTCTCGAAGCAGCCATGCATTTGCAGCGCTGGGGCAAACACCCTGTGGTGAGCTGGCTGGGCAGCGCTGAAACCGCCACCGAGGACACCAGAGCTTCCTACCTGAACGCGGTTGGCGCAGGTGTGGCATTTGCTGATGCGCCACCTGCCACGTATGACTTGTGCATTGATGCGCTGCTGGGCATTGGCTCACAAACACGCGAGCCTGCAGGACGCATGGCCGACTGGATGGTTCACATCAACCACCAGGGCGCCCCCGTGCTGGCCGTAGATGTGCCCAGTGGCTTGCAGGCAGACACGGGCTCAACCAGTGTTCTCCGTGTCAAGGCCAGCCACACACTCAGCCTGCTGACCCTCAAACCAGGTCTTTTCACTGCCCACGGGCGCGATGTGACGGGCAGCGTCTGGCTGGACGATTTGCAGCACGGGCAAGCAGACGCCGCTGCGCTGGCTCCCACGGCCTGGCTGGCGGGCCACATGACGACAGCAAGCCGAACGCACGCCAGCCACAAAGGCAGCTATGGCGATGTGGTGGTGGTCGGAGGTGCCAAAGGCATGACCGGTGCAGCGCTGTTGGCAGGCTCGGCCGCCTTGCACGGGGGTGCCGGCCGGGTCTTTGTCAGCCTGCTTGATGGTCAGCCTATGTCGCTCGACCCAAGCCTGCCCGAACTGATGTTCCGGTCTTTTGAGACGCTGGACTTGGACCACATGAGCGTGGTGTGCGGTTGTGGTGGCGGCACCGACATCGCCGCCATCTTGCCCCGGCTTTTGCAGTCTGCTGCCAAATTGGCTCTGGATGCCGATGCGCTCAACGTCATTGCCCAATCCACCCCGCTGCAAACGCTGCTTTGCGCCCGTGGGGAGCAACAACGCAGCACCATCCTGACCCCGCACCCCTTGGAGGCCGCCCGACTGCTAGCCTGCCGTACGTCGGAGGTTCAGGCCAACAGACTTGAACGCGCACAACAATTGGCCCAGCGCTTTGCCTGCACGGTGGTGCTCAAAGGATCTGGGACCGTGATTACGCAAGCTGACCACACCCCTGTCATCAACCCGACTGGCAACGCCAAGTTAGCCACCGGCGGCACCGGTGATGTGCTGGCGGGTTTGATTGGCGCGCGCTTGGCCGCTGGCTTGAATGGTTTTGATGCCGCTTGTCAGGCGGTTTATCAGCATGGTCTGGTGGCCGACCTTTGGCCGCCCGACCAGGCGCTGACGGCATCCCATTTAGCTAAAGCGCTGACCGCCTGATGCGCTTAGCCACGCCCGGCAAAGGGCATGTTGGTGGCCATCACGGTGTGAAACATCACGTTGGCCTGCAAGGGTAAATTGGCCATGTAAAGCACCGACTGCCCCACTATCGCTACGTCCATCACCGGCTCAATGGCCATCGTGCCATTGGCTTGCAAAATACCGGTCTGCATGCGCTGCGTCATGTCGGTGGCTGCGTTGCCAATGTCGATCTGTCCAACCGCGATGCCGTACTTGCGACCATCGAGCGAGGCGGTTTTGGTCAGACCCGCCACACCATGCTTGGTCGCGGTGTAAGCCACCGAATTGGGGCGCGGTGTGGTGGCTGAAATGGAACCATTGTTGATGATGCGCCCGCCCATCGGGCTTTGTGTCTTCATGACGCGAAAGGCCTGGCGCAAACACAAAAACATGCCGGTCAGGTTGATGTCAACCACTTTTTGCCAGTCGGCCAGCGCCAGATCCTCGAGCAGCACACCGGGTGGTGCACTGGTGCCAGCGTTATTGAACAGCACATCGACACGACCAAATTTCTGTATTGCTGCATCAAACAGCGCGACCACTGACGCCTCTTGTGAGACATCCGCAGGCACAGCCAGGGCACGCTCGGGCGCACCTGACAAGGCCGCTACATCCTGCAAAGGCTGCAAGCGCCGCCCCGCCAGCACCACCTGCCAGCCACCGGCCAACAGGGCCAGCGCCGCAGCTTTGCCAATACCCGAACCGGCCCCGGTGACCAGGGCAATTTTTATTGTTTCCGTCATGATGCTTGTTTGATTGAAATGGCTTAACTGCGACGACGCGGCTTGCGCGCCTTGTCTTTGGCTTTGGCTGGGGTAGGCACTTTGGCCCCCCCAGATCGCTTGGCGGCGCGTGGCAAGGGTTCGGCAATATTGCGGCTGCGACGAGCGCTCTTGTCCCCGCTGGCTTCTTTGTCAAACACCTTTCTGTCTGCGCCATCGCTGCCCAGGTCACGGTCCTTGCCCAAACGGGGCAGCAGGCCATCGGTCTCAGTGAGCAGCCGGAAGTCAATGCGCCGGCCGTCCAGGTCGACACGGCTCACCTGCACCCGCACCCGGGTACCCAGCACGTAACGCATGCCGGTGCGCTCGCCACGCAGTTCTTGGCGCGCCTCGTCAAAGCGGTAGTATTCGCCACCCAATTCGGTGATGTGCACCAGTCCCTCGACGAACATGGCATCGAGCGTGACGAAAATGCCAAAGCTGGTCACAGCACTGACCACGCCGCTGAATTCCTCGCCCAAATGCTCGCGCATGTACTTGCATTTGAGCCAGGCCTCGACGTCACGGCTGGCTTCATCGGCGCGGCGTTCGTTGGCACTGCAATGCAGCCCCGCCGCCTGCCAAGCCTGCATGTCGACACTGAGCTTGCGCGGTTTCTGACCAGGCTCC
>JAQSDS010000304.1 GCA_029946045.1 Rhodoferax sp. | reverse complement strand
GCTTTTGAGACGATCTTCAAGTGAGGTCATGTTGGTTGTCCCGGGCCACAAAATAACCCACGCCGCGAATATTGAGGATACAGGCCGCACCCAGTTTGCGTCGCAGATTGAAGATATTCACCTCGAGCGCATTGCTCGCCACTTCTTCACCCCAGCCCAACAGGCGCTCTTCGAGCTGGGCCCGCGACATGGGGATACCCGGGCGCCGCATGAGCAGTTCCAACAAGGCAAACTCGCGCGCCGACAAGGCCACCGTCAAGCCCTCGAGGGTCACCATTTTTGTATCAGGGTGCAGGGCAATCGCACCGCTGCGCAAGACCGGATCGGCGCGTCCGGAACGGCTGCGAACGGTGGACCGCAAGCGCGCTGCAAGTTCTTCTATTTCGAACGGCTTGAGGATGTAGTCATCGGCACCGGCGTCCAGACCAGCCACGCGATCAGCTAGCGCGTCACGCGCCGTGACCACCAAAATCGCCAGCTTGTGACCGTCTGCGCGCAAATCTCTCAGCACCTGCATGCCATCACGCTTGGGCAAGCCGAGGTCCAGTACCATCGCATCAAAGGGCTCGGTGCGGGCGCATTGCAAGCCAAGCTCGCCGTCACGCACCCAGTCAACAGTCATGCCCTTGCGGGCCAGACCCACACGGACGGCTTCGCCGATCAGGGGATCGTCTTCAACCAGCAACACACGCATCTTCACCACCTGTTGTCGAAATAAGATCCAGCTTATCACGACGCCACAAACAAAAAAGGCCGTGCAGATAGCACGGCCCTTGATGCAGCTGGGCGCTTGCCCAGACCGGATCAGCGCTTAGGAAGCAGCAGAAGCCTTCTTGGCTGGCTTTTTGGCAGCGTGCTTCTTGACTTCTTTCTTGGCGGGAGCGGTCACGGCGTCAGCTGCGGGAGCTGCAGGAGTAGCCTTCACTGCAGGAGTTGCAGGTGCAACAGCAGGAGTAGCCGGAGTAGCCTTGACTGCAGGAGTTGCAGGCGCAGCAGCAGAAGCAGCAGGAGTTGCGGCAAAAGTCAGGCCAGTAGCGAACAGGCCAGCGGCGATGCAGAGAGCGGTGATGCTTGATTTCATGGTGAGTCCTAAAGTTACAACGGTTAATTTGTCTATCAGGTTGGTTTGAATCCAACTGGGCGTGAGTTTACCGAGCCAAACTTAGCTCAGTCTTAGGCTTGACTTAGTGGAAACTTACGGCTCAGGCATCAATAAGCCGTGAGTCGCCTCGCCGCCGCCTGACTTGACGCGACAATCCGGGCTGTTTTACTACCTGACCCCGACAGCTGTCATGTTCAACCCATCCAAAGCCGACGTCCGCCGATTTTTTTGTGCTGTGTATGCCAAGGCCCAATCCGGGCAAGCGATGGAGGCGATCGAGACCATCGCCAGCCTGTGGATCGACGAGCACCCCGAATACCACGCCGAACTCGCCAACGTGGAAGCCGCGCTGGCCGCCGTAGACCTTCCCGAGGACGGCCAAACCAGTTGCTTTCTGCATTTGTCGATGCACTTGTCGATCACCGAGCAGTGCAGCATTGACCAGCCGCGGGGTATTCGGCAGGCGGTTGAATTGCTCACCCACCGGCGCGACTCACTGCACGACGCGCATCATGCCGCCATGGAGTGCCTGGGACAAATGATCTGGGACAGTCAGCGCAACGGCCAGGCGCCCGATGGCAACGCTTATGTGGCGTGCGTGCAGCGCCACGCCACGCGGGACTGAAGTCGGACGGATTGACTTGTGACAGCTGCGCTGCACCGTTTGCATTTCGCCGGGCAGACCGGCCACGGACCTCGGGAAAGCCGATGTGGTAGCCTCGCAAGCCATGGCAACTTGTACAAAGTGCATTTCTTAAATTGATAAATGTCAATGAAAAAAACCATGAAATTCCAAGGTACCCAGAACTATGTCGCCACCGACGACCTGATGCTGTCGGTGAACGCGGCCATCACGCTGCAGCGCCCGCTGCTGGTCAAGGGCGAACCAGGCACCGGCAAAACCATGCTGGCCGAAGAAGTAGCCACCGCACTCAATTTACCGCTGTTGCAGTGGCACATCAAGTCCACCACCAAGGCACAGCAAGGCTTGTATGAGTACGACGCGGTGAGCCGTCTGCGCGACTCGCAACTGGCCGATATCGACGGCGGCGAGCGGGTCAAAAACATCCACAACTACATCGTCAAGGGTGTGTTGTGGCAAGCCTTTACCGCTGACCAGCCGGTAGCGCTGTTGATTGACGAGATCGACAAGGCCGACATCGAGTTTCCCAACGACCTGCTGCGCGAAATTGACCGCATGGAGTTCTACTGCTACGAAACGCGTGAACTCGTTCGAGCCAAACACCGGCCGCTGGTGTTCATCACCTCCAACAATGAAAAGGAACTGCCTGATGCCTTTTTGCGGCGCTGCTTTTTCCACTACATCAAGTTCCCCGACGCGGGCACCATGAAACAAATTGTGGACGTGCACTTTCCCGGCCTCAAGGCCGAGCTGCTGAGTGCCGCCATGAAGACGTTTTTTGACGTGCGCAACCTGCCGGGCCTGAAAAAGAAGCCCTCCACCAGCGAGTTGCTCGACTGGCTCAAGTTGCTGTTGGCGCAAGACATCCCGCTGTCGGCGCTGCAAACCCAGGATGACAAGGTGGCCGTGCCGCCGCTGGTGGGCGCCCTGCTGAAAAACGAACAGGATGTGAGCCTGTTTGAAAAACTGGTGTTCATGCAGAGCCGCAACCGCTGAGTGATGTTGTCCATGGTTAAACCGTCGGCGCTTGAGAACAGACAAATAGCCCAGGGACATGGCTCGTCACCCGCGCGGCAGTCCCGCTGGGCGGCTTCCTCATACTGGGGTACCAGAAATCGTCAGCCACCCAGTGGGCCTACCGCCCTAGCCGCTCTGACCCAATACACCCCGGGCACTTCGAATTGAAAAATAGCAGCTGGAGAAACCCATGGCTTTTGTCGAACCGGTCACACTGACAAAAAACGGCATCACGCTGACCCCTCTGACCCTGGCGCACGAAGACGGTCTGCGCCAGGCTGCAGCGGATGGCGAACTCTGGAACCTTCGGGTCACCTCGGTGCCCGAGCCCGAACAGACCCGCCGCTACATCGAAGACGCACTGGCCATGCGCGAAGCAGGCAACCGCTTTGCCTTTGCTGTCACAGAGACTGACACCGGCAACGTGCTGGGCTGCACCAGCTACCACGAC
>JAQSDS010000303.1 GCA_029946045.1 Rhodoferax sp. | reverse complement strand
AACCAGTTTGAGGCTGTGCAGACAGCGCGCGCTGCACTCATCGGGCTGCTCACCGTGCCCGTGACCGATGACGACAAGACGACCGAACCATCCGTCAAAAATGCGCCTCAGGACAAGGTAATTTCCCGTCGTGGTTTTTTTGCGCTGCGCAAACCATAAACTAGCGTTCCAGGAGGTGATCCATGTCCGACATCAAAGCATTCAACCAAGCCGCCAACGACTGCACCGACGGTGAGCATCAAGTACAGCTTGCGCTGCTGGAGAAACTCTGTGTCGCGCTTGAGACCGGTGCAGATGCAGCCAACACCAGTCAGCTGCTCAACGCGCTGATTGACTACAGCGAAGCGCATTTCATGTCCGAGGAACTGCTGATGCGCATGAAAAGTTACGACGACTACGAAGACCACCAGGATGACCATGTCCACATGCTGGAGGTCCTGCGCGACCTGAAGGCCCAGCTTGACAGCGACCCGCCGACCCTGCTGGCAAGCCAGGCGCGCGCCATGCTGGGCTTCATCAGCCAACACATTGCCACCCGTGACAAGCGGTTGGCAGACCATGTACGCCAGGGACTTTGAGGCCGTTTGACCATGCATGAGATGTCACTGGCCGAAGGTGTGTTGCAACTACTGGAAGACGCTGCGCGCAAGGAGTCTTTCAACAAGGTCACCACCGTCTGGCTCGAAATCGGCCAGCTCTCAGGTGTGGAACCGCAGGCCATGGCCTTTTGTTTTGAGGCTGTCACGCGTGGCAGCGTGGCTGAGGGGGCCCGGTTGGAAATCATGGCCACGCCCGGTCAGGGCTGGTGCATGGCCTGCGCCAAGACCGTGCCCATGACCGAGGTTTTTGGCGAATGCCCGAGTTGCGGCGGCTACCAGTTGCAAGTGACGGGCGGCACCGAAATGCGTGTCAAGGAGTTGGAAGTAACATGAGTCTTTGTGGGACAGACCACAGCACGCGAAGCGCGCAGGCTCTGTCCCCAACTGACTAAAGCAAAGAATTAAAACGAGGAGAAATACGATGTGTGTGACCTGCGGTTGTGGTGAAGGTGAAGTCAAAATCGAAGCTGAGGCAGCGCCACACGTGCATGAGCATGTGCACGCCGATGGCATGCGCCATGCCCATGATCACGACCACGATCATGCGCACCCGCACGAACACACGCATGACGCAGTGGCTGTGCATTCGCATGCCCCCGGCATGGCTCCAACCCGCATGGTGCAAATCGAACAGGACATTCTGGCCAAGAACAACGCCTATGCCGCGCGCAACCGGCAACTGCTTTCCGAACGCGGTATGTTTGCCCTGAACCTGGTGTCGAGCCCGGGCTCGGGCAAGACCACGCTGCTGTGCAAAACCATCGGCCTGCTGGGCTCAACACCGGTGGCCGTGATCGAGGGTGACCAACAAACCAGCCAGGACGCCGACCGCATTCGCGCCAGCGGCGCGCAAGCCATCCAGATCAACACCGGCAAGGGCTGCCACCTGGACGCGCACATGGTGGGCCACGCCATAGCGCAACTCACGCTGGCAGATGACACGCTGCTGCTGATCGAAAACGTGGGCAATCTGGTGTGCCCGGCCGCGTTCGATTTGGGCGAGGCGCACAAGGTGGTAATTTTGTCGGTCACCGAGGGCGAAGACAAACCCATCAAGTACCCCGACATGTTTCGCGCCGCCAGCCTGATGCTGCTCAACAAGATTGACCTGCTGCCGCATCTGAGTTACGATGTGGACGCGGCAATAGCCTATGCACGCCGGGTCAATCCGCAGATCAGGGTGATCCAGCTCAGCGCCACCAGCGGCGAAGGCATGTCCGAATGGCTGGCTTATCTGCGTGACGGCATGGGCCGGGCCCAGACAGCCAAAGCACACACCGTGGCCAACCTGAAAACCCGAGTCGCGCAACTCGAAGCCCAACTTCAAGCCAGTTCCAACGCAGCAGCCTGATGGCGGCATCGGCCTTGCTTTCGCAGCAGATTCGCGTCACCGGCATTGTTCAAGGGGTCGGTTTCAGGCCCTTTGTCTGGCGCTTGGCGCAGCAACTCGGCCTGCACGGCTGGGTGCGCAACGATGCCCAGGGTGTCGAAATCCTGGCCCAAGGCAGCCAGCACGGCATGGCCGAATTGCGCGAGCGCTTGCGTCTTGACGCGCCGCCGCTGGCACGCGTTGACAACGTGCAGGCGCTGGACCTGGCTGCCGAGCCATTGACCGGATTCAGCATCATTGCCAGCCAGTCGGGCCAGGCCGCCACCGCGATTGGCCCTGACGTGGCCGTCTGTGCCGAATGCCTGAGCGAGCTGTTTGACCCTTCAAACCGGCGTTATCGCCACGCCTTTATCACCTGCACCCATTGCGGCCCGCGCTACACCGTGACGCGCAGCCTGCCCTACGACCGGCCGCAAACCAGCATGTCAGCCTTCCCGCTGTGCCCGGCCTGCAGCCTTGACTACACCGCGCCCGCAGACCGGCGTTTTCATGCCGAGACCACCTGTTGCCCGCAGTGCGGCCCGCGTTTGACTTTGACCGATGCCCAGGGCCAGCGCCTCGCTGGCGAACCCATCAAGCGCGCCCTGCAGCTGCTGCAAGCAGGCCAGATCGTCGCCATCAAAGGCCTGGGCGGTTTTCACCTGGCCTGCGATGCGCGCAACGCCGAGGCGGTGGCGCGGCTGCGCTTGCGCAAGAACCGCGAAGCCAAAGCCTTCGCCGTGATGCTGGCCAACGCCGCCAGCGTGGCGCCTTATGCGCAGGCATTTGCGGCCGAGCGCAGCCTGCTGGAAAGCCGCGAGCGGCCCATCGTGCTGCTCCCTGCCGCAGCGGCTTGTGCCGCCGCGCTGACCGGCGTCGCCCCTGGCCTGCTGCGCCTGGGCGTGATGCTGCCGACCACCCCCATCCATTTCTTGCTCTTTCATGAAGCCGCGGGCCGCCCCGACGGCACGGCCTGGCTTGAGCAGCCGCAAGCGCTGGTGCTGGTGATGACCAGCGCCAACCCGGGTGGTGAGCCCATTGTGCGCGGCACGACCGAGGCACAGACCCGGCTGGCGGGCATAGCCGATGCCTTTCTCGACCATGACCGCGACATCGTGGCGCGCTGCGACGACAGCGTACTGCAGGTGGCGGCTGGCACCGCGCAATTCATCCGCCGCAGCCGCGGCTACGCCCCTGCCGCCATTGGCCTGCCGCAGTCCGGGGCGTCGGTGCTGGCTTTTGGCGGACACCTGAAAAACACGGTTTGTGTCACGCGCG
>JAQSDS010000302.1 GCA_029946045.1 Rhodoferax sp. | reverse complement strand
CTTTATCCCGAGCGGGTTTTCTTGCGCTATGTGCCGGAGCTGCTGCAGGGCTGCAAGACCGCATCGGGTGTGCCGGTGCGGCCGCAGTTGCTGGGCTCCGACGTGGTTTGTCTGGCTGACAACGCGGCACGCCTGGCGGCCATGGGAGCAGAAGGCATTGACCTGAACTTTGGCTGCCCGTCGCCAGTGGTGAACCGGCACCGCGGCGGTTCGGCCCTGCTCGAAGAGCCCGATCTGTTGTACCGCATCGTGGCGGCGGTGCGCCAGGCCGTGCCGGCGCACCTGCCTGTGTCGGCCAAGATGCGGCTTGGCCTGCACGACGACAGTCGGGCTGAAGCCTGTGCCCTGGCGCTTGAAGCCGGTGGCGCTTCTGAGTTGGTGGTGCACGCGCGCACCAAGGCCGACGGTTACCGCCCGCCAGCCTATTGGGAGCGTATTGCCGATATCCGCCAAGTGGTGCGCTTGCCACTGGTGGCCAATGGCGAAATCTGGACCGTGGCTGACGCCTTGCGCTGCCAGCAGGTGTCGGGCTGCCAGAGCCTGATGCTGGGGCGTGGCATGGTGGCCGACCCGGCGCTGGCACGCGGCATTCGCGCCGCTTTGGGCGGCGACGCCGAATTGGCCAGCCTGAACTGGCGGCAGCTGATGGTGCTGATTGCCGAATTCTGGCGCCTGGTCTGCGCGCATCTGGAGCGCGACCAGCAAACCGGTCGCCTCAAGCAGTGGCTCAATTTGTTGCGGCGGGTCTACCCGGAGGCACAAACGGCGTTTGCCGAGGTGCGTACCTTCCACGACCCGGCCGATGTGGAGCGCTGGTTTAAAGCCCAGGCATTGGATAACATCCCCACCCTGATCTGAATTTTGAGTTGATGTTGAATGTCTGAACCCCTGTCCCTGGCCGTGAGCGACGCTTCCGAGCGTTTGCGCCCCGGCACGTTTGTGCGCTATCCCGACTCACCCTTTGAGCTGTATCAGCCCTATCCGCCCGCCGGCGACCAGCCCGAGGCCATTAACCAGCTGGTGGAAGGCGTCAACGATGGTGAAGTCTTTCAAACCTTGCTAGGGGTGACGGGCTCGGGCAAGACCTTCACCATGGCCAATGTGATTGCGCGCCTTGGGCGACCGACAATAGTGTTTGCGCCCAACAAGACGCTGGCGGCGCAGCTGTACAGCGAGTTCCGCGAGTTCTTTCCCAAAAACGCGGTCGAGTACTTCGTGAGTTATTACGACTACTACCAGCCCGAGGCCTATGTGCCGCAGCGCGACCTGTTCATCGAAAAAGACTCGGCCATCAACGAGCACATCGAGCAGATGCGCCTGAGCTGTACCAAGAGCGTGCTGGAGCGCCGCGATGTGGTGATTGTGGCCACGGTCTCCGCCATTTATGGCATTGGCCAGCCCGAGGCGTACCACAAGATGGTGATGACGCTGCGGGCAGGCGACAAAATGGGCCAGCGCGACATGATTGCGCAACTGGTGCGCATGCAGTACCAGCGCAACGACATCGACTTTAGCCGCGGGGCTTTTCGCGTGCGCGGCGACACCATCGACATTTTTCCGGCCGAGCACAGTGAGATGGCGATTCGCGTCGAACTGTTTGACGACGAGATCGAGAGCCTGCAGCTGTTCGACCCGCTGACCGGGCGTATCCGGCAAAAAATACCGCGCTTTACCGTCTACCCCAGCAGCCATTACGTCACGCCGCGCGAACAGGTTTTGAGCGCGGTGGAAGCCATCAAGATAGAGCTGGCCGACCGCATCAAGGAATTCGTGTCACAAGGCAAGCTGGTGGAAGCCCAGCGCATCGAGCAGCGCACCCGCTTCGATTTGGAAATGCTCAGCGAAGTGGGCCACTGCAAGGGCATTGAGAACTATTCACGCCACCTGAGCGGTTCGGCCCCCGGTGAGCCGCCCGCCACGCTGACCGACTACCTGCCCAAAGACGCCGTGATGTTCCTGGACGAGTCTCATGTGCTGATTGGCCAGTTTGGCGGCATGTACAACGGCGACCGTTCGCGCAAGACCACGCTGGTCGAGTACGGCTTTCGGCTGCCCAGCGCGCTCGACAACCGGCCGCTCAAGTTTGAGGAGTTCGAGACCAAGATGCGCCAGGCCATTTTTGTTTCGGCCACGCCGGCCCAGTGGGAAAAGGACCACGCTGGCCAAGTGGTGGAGCAATTGGTGCGCCCCACCGGCCTGGTCGACCCCGAAGTGGAAGTGCGCCCGGCCACCAGTCAGGTCGACGATGTGCTGCAGGAAATCCGCATCCGCGTCGACAAGCACGAACGCGTGCTGATCACCACGCTGACCAAGCGCATGGCCGAGCAGCTGACCGATTATTTGAGCGACAACGGCGTCAAGGTGCGTTACCTGCACAGCGACATCGACACCGTGGAGCGGGTCGAGATTTTGCGCGACCTGCGTCTGGGCACGTTTGACGTGCTGGTGGGTATCAACCTGCTGCGCGAAGGCTTGGACATTCCCGAGGTGTCATTGGTGGCGATTCTGGATGCCGACAAAGAGGGCTTTTTGCGCTCTGAGCGTTCCCTGATCCAGACCATTGGCCGCGCCGCCCGCAACCTGGAAGGGCGGGCCATTTTGTACGCCGACAAGGTGACCGAGTCGATGCGAAAAGCCATCGACGAGACCCAGCGCCGTCGGGTCAAGCAGGTGGCGCACAACCTGGCGCACGGCATCACACCGCGCAGCATCGTCAAAGAGGTGCGCGACCTGATTGACGGGGTCTACAGCGAAAAGGCCGGCAAGGAAGCCGAGAAGCTGGAGCGGGACGCCATGCAACGCGCCCAGGTCGAAGACATGAGCGAGAAAGACATCTCGCGCGAGATCAAGCGCCTGGAAAAACTCATGATGGAGCACGCCCGCAACCTGGAGTTTGAAAAAGCCGCCCGGGTGCGTGACCAACTGGCGATTTTGAAGGAGCAGGCCTTTGGCGCGGCGGGCTCTGACCACGTGCTGGTCGAGGTGGCGGCCAAATAACCTTTAAAAATTACTGATCAGTCTAGTTACCCGACTAAAACGCTAGGTTTCTGGGTATACTGAGGCACGTTATCACGGTTAAACATCAATTTAATCGATAACAAAACATCAGGAGTGTTGCCATGCGTTTAACCACCAAAGGCCGTTTTGCGGTCACCGCTATGAGTGATCTGGGCTTTCGCCAATCGGCGGGCCCCGACACCTTGGCCGCCATCAGCCAGCGTCAACAAATTTCCCTGTCTTACCTGGA